>CAUAHS010000031.1 GCA_958428885.1 uncultured Eubacteriales bacterium | reverse complement strand
TGAGCTCGAGGGACTTGTCGACGCCCATGGCGATGTCGCCGGACTGCTCGTCGATGGCGGTCAGCACGGCGCAGGTGTTGCAGTCGAAGCCGTAGGCGGCGTTGTCATAGCCGATCTCACGCACGACCTCGCGGGCGATCTTCGGGATGTCCACGTAGCAGCTCGTGGAGATCTCGCCCATGATGTAGATGATGCCCGTAGTGGCGGTGCACTCGCAGGCGACGTGACCCTGGGGGTCCTTTTCGAGTATGGCGTCCAGGACAGCGTCGGAGATCTGGTCGCAGACCTTGTCGGGATGTCCCTCGGTGACGGACTCGGAGGTGAAGAGGTAGTTTGCCATTTGTGCAGCTCCTTATATAGAAATTTTTAATAAAAAACAGCATAAAAAAAGCCCGCCGGTCTCCGGCGGGCATTGATTCTGAGCGTTCATCCTCATCTTCCGATTTCACACCGCCGGATTTGGCACCTTGCATAAGCAGGTTGCCGGGCTTCACAGGGCCGGTCCCTCCGCCACTCTTGATAAGGCTTTTCAGTTGTCGGCAAATATTATACATGAGCGCCCCACGCGTGTCAAGGGGAAATCCACGACGGCGGGGAAAATTATCCCTCCGCACTCTCTGTGGGCTCCGAACTCTCCGCGGGCTCGGGGGACTCAGCGGGTTCGGTGGGTTCAGGTGATTCCGTGGGCTCGGGCTCGGGGAAGGAGGGCTCGGTGCCGGGGGCGTAGAACTGCAGGTTCATGTCCACGTCGGCGTCGATGCCGTCTATGCGGCTGGTGAAGGAGAATTGCCAGATGTTCGTCTCGTAATAGAAGTCCAGCGTCGAGCCTGGCGCCCCTATCCAGAACATGTAGTCCGCAAGGCGGGAGAGGTCGTAGTTGTGGTAGGCGATGTAGCGGTAGAAGTAGACGCAGGGGGTGTAGCCCGCGTCCTTGACCATCTCGCAGAAGACGAGGGCGGAGGCGGTCAACTCCTCGTCGAGGATGTCCTCGGCGCGGGACTCCTCCAGCGGCTCCCAGTCGAAGGCGACGGGCATCGTGATCTTGTAGTCCTTGATGAGGTCGAGAACGAACAGCGCCTCCTCCGCGCCCTCTATGGCGCCCGTGGACTGGGAGAAGAAGTAGACGCCGACGTCGAGTCCCGCGTCGATGGCGCCCTGCATGTTCTGCTCGAACTTCTCATCCACAAAGAGCTCGCCCTCGGAGGAGCCGCGGTAGCCGCAGCGTATCATGGCGAACTTGACGCCGGAGTCGGCCACAGCCTGCCAGTCGATGTCGCCCTGGTAGAAGGAGACGTCGATGCCGAGCCGGGTCTCGTAGAGGTCGCCGGTGTAGACGGGAATGCCGTCCTCGCCGGTCTCGAAGTCGTCGGCGGTGAGCTGGGAGACGGGCACGCCCTCGGCCTCGTCGACCCACTCCTCGCCGGCGCCGGTGTTCACATAGATCATGCCCTCGTGCGGATCGGGAGTCGGTTCAGCATCGCTTGCGCCGCAGGCGGCCAGCGACAGGGCCGTTGTGCCCAGCAGAAGGGCGGCAAGTGCTTTTTTGAAGTTTTTCATGGTCTCGTCCTTTCGTATCCGACAGGATTCGACACATGATATCACATAAATATGAATAAATCAAACCCGCGGTCTGGTCCTGAGGTTCAGCAGCACCACCGCCGAGAGGACGAGCACCACGCCGAGCGCGGCAAGCAGGCTCATGCTCTCATGGAAAACGACCGCGCCGACCAGCGTCGCCACGACGGGCTCGACGGAGGCCATGATGGAGGCCCTGCCGGTCTCGAGCCCGGTGAGACCGTAGGTGTAGAGCAGATAGGGCAGATAGCAGGTGATGACGCCGGTGCCGAGCGCGAGGGCGATGTTCCCGCCGGAGGCTGCGGCGGTCTCAAAGACGCCGTCCATGCCCCAGATGAGCGCCGCACCCACTGCGGCGAGCAGACAGGAGTAGAAGTTTATCGTGTTGCTCGAGTAGCCGCGCTCTAGTGCGAACCTGGCGAAGATGCTGTACATCGCATATCCGAAGCCGGCGCCGAGGCCGTAGAGTATGCCGGCGGTCGAGAGCGTCATGCTGCCGGAGCCGAGCCCGGACACCAGTGCGCAGCCGAGGAAGGCCAGTACGACGGCGACGAGCTTCATTGCCGTCAACCGCTCCTTGAAGAGCAGCGCGGAGAAGAGCGTGACGATGGCGGGTGCGGTGTAGAGCAGTATCGCGGCGGCGGAGAGGCTCATTAGCGTCATGGCCTGAAAGTAGCAGAAGGTGAAAAACAGCAGGCTTACGACGCCGCTGCCGAGGAAGCACCAGATGTCACGCAGCCTGAGCTTGAACTGCGCCGGCCCGGTGACGAGCAGCGTCAGGCCGAAACATACGGCGGCCACTCCGCAGCGGAGCACGATGACCCCTGAGGAGGAGAAACCCGCCTCGCCCATATATCGGCGGAAGAGGCCCATGAAGCCCCAGAGACAGCCTGCGGCAAGTATGGAGATGGTGTATGCGTTCTTTTTCATCCTATGAGCCCGCCGATCCAGTTGTAAAGAGGTATGTAGGCCACGGGGAGGAAGACGCCGGGCAGCATGTTTGCCACACGCAGGCGCTCCTGACGGAGCCCGAGCAGGTTTATCGCAAGGCCGAGCAGCAGCACACCGCCGACGGCCGACATCTCGGCGACGACGGCGGAACTGAGGTAGGGAGAGAGCGCAGAGGCCAGCAGAGTGAGCACGCCCTCGCAGACGAGGACACAGACGGCTGAGGCGACGGCTCCGGCACCCAAACCGGCCCCAAAGGCCAGCGCTGCAACGAAGTCGAGCACGGATTTGGCATAGAGGATGGAGTTGTTGCCGTTTATTCCGGCCTCGACACTGCCCATGACGGCCATGGAGCCGACGCAGAAGAGTATGGAGCAGGAGACGAAGGCCTGGGCAAAGCCGCCCTCGGACTTGGAGAGCTTCCGCTCTGCCAGAGAGCCGAGGGACTCGACACGGTCGTCAATGCGCAGCAGCTCGCCGATGAGCGTGCCGACGGAGGTGCAGAGGATGAGGCAGAGCGTGTCGGCCGTGCCGACGACGCAGATGATGCCGAGACCCAGACTGACCAGCGCAAGTGCGGCCATGAGCGCGGAAGTGTATTTTTCCTTTATTTTTTCCCTGAACAGCAGCCCGATGACCCCGCCGACCAGCACGGCACCGGAATTCGCCAGCACGCCAAGCATAAACATGCCCCCAAACATATAAATCGCATGGAAATGATACAATTCCGCGCGAAAGATGTCAATAGCGCAAGTTGACAGCAGTGCCCCCGGCGTAGTAAGATAACAAAGTACGCGGGTATGGCGGAATTGGCAGACGCGCAGGATTTAGGTTCCTGTGAAGCGATTCGTAAGGGTTCGACCCCCTTTACCCGCACCAGACATTGACCGACCCGGAGCGCTGATCCAGCGCTCCGGGTCTTTTCAGCTCGTTCCGGATATCGGGGCATCAAGCCTCAAAACGTGGTCACAGAGGTCCATCATCCCGCCGTCGTGCGTTATCAGGATGATTATCTTGTCCGCGCTGATGCTTTTCAGATACTCAAACAGCGCCTTGGAGCTCCGGGCGTCAAGCGCGGCGGTCGGTTCATCCAGGAGCACTATGTCCGCGTTCTTGGACAGGGCCCTCACCAGCGAGAGCTTCTGCTTTTCGCCGCCGGACAGGCCCTCCGGAAGATCGCCGTCTGCGCCGGCGGGAGAGCACAGCAGCCAGTCGACGCCGAAGTGCCGCAGCAGCTCCTGAGCCCGAGCCCAGCGGTCCGAGTCCGCATCGCCAAGCATGATGTTTTCTCTGAGGCTTCCGGAGAACAACACGGGTTCCTGTTCCGCATATGCCACGCTTCTCCGCCTGTAAGATGTTCTGCGCATTTTGTCCAGCCTCATGCCGCCGGCTTTCAGCGTGCCGCAAGTGATATCCTCCGTGTACAGCCCGAGCAATATTCTTGTAAGCGTGGTCTTGCCGCTGCCGTTGGGTCCGGCGATGGCGTAAATGGCGCCCTTTTCAAAAGTCTCGCTCAGATCATCAAAGATCACGTGTTCCCCGTATGAAAAGCTGAGCCCCTCTATGCGGATGCTCCCCATTCGCTCCGGCTCGGCATCCCCGGCGCTTTCCTCCGGTATGGCTTCCAGGCGCTTCAGGCGCTCATGGGAGACCAGGGCTTCCTGATATGTCGAGCCGAGGGAGTAGAAGTATCTTATGGAGGAGAGGGCCATGGAAAAATAGGCGGAGAAAATGATGAAACCGCCTATGGTAAAGGCGCCGTCCATTATCTGCGCAGCTCCAGTTATATAAAGGGTGAGCTGGCAAAGAAGCGAGAGCAGCGTGTCTATCCCGCCAAGCAGCCAGCCAAACCTCTGGCTCTCCACGGTGGACCTGTAAAGGGCCCGATATGGTCCGGCCGTACGGCTGCGGAAGTATTCCTCCACACCCTGCGCACGAATGAAGCCGATATGGCTCAGCTGTTCAAAGAGTGCGGAGAAAAAGCGGTTCTGCGCCTCTAGCTGGGCATAGGAGGTGCGAAACTTTTTCTTCCTTGACAGCGCATAGATCAGAATATATAAGATGCAGTAGAGTGAGAAAAGTGAGGAAATCAGCGGATTTATGCCAATGCAGATGACAAGCATGAGGACGAGAGACACAATGTTGGACGGAAGCGAATTCGCCAGACCCAGGCAGAATATGATAAGCCCATTCGTGTCGGTGTTTATCTGCTGATTGAGCCTGACCAGGTCCTGACCCTCGAGGCAGGAAAGCGGCACACTTTGCAGGTGCTTCAATACATCCAGGTTGTATCCCGCACCCATAGCCATTTGGAGGTGGATATAGATGCGGGTGATGATGTACCCCAGCACAAGACTGAGCAGCGTCAGGCCGGCCAGCAGCAGGCAATATCTATACACGAAGTCCTTGCCCTCGGAGGCGATAAGGCCGTTGATGAAGCCGCCCGTTATGTATGGTGCGGCTATGCCGACGGCCTTGACCGCGACTGCCAGCGCGCTGTATACGATCAGCAGCAAGCAGTGCCTTTTGAGATATTTGCCGCAACTGCGAATCACCCGCATATGCTCCTCCTTGCCGAAGCGGAGCCTATACCGCAGCCGCTTCAGGTCTCTGCCCGGCGTTTGCCGCGGCGGAGGCAGCGTTGCGGAGAAACCGCTCGAGCTCATATTTATATGTCGTGCAGCATTCCCCGCTGTTGCCCTTGAGCCTGAAGTTCGGGCATCCGCCCATACACAACGGCAGAAACCTGCACTTTGAACAGACGGGGTCTTCGGTGGGGTCGAAGGTCATGTAGGAATAAGCTGCGCCGGGATTCATATATTCGCCCGTCAAAAGGCTGCCCACGGCCATGTTCTTTTTCCCTATGTCGTTCCAGCACTTGTAGAGCATGCCGTCGGAGTCGATGACCCAGCTGCTCATGCTGTCAGCCCCGCAGAAATTGCCCTTTGCTGCCGGAAATTTGCTCAGCCACACATCATCGCCGTTTTCGCCGGATTCCAGAAAGCTCAAGAGGGACCGAGCAAATTCCCGACCTGTGAAGCAGACCGAGCTCAGCGCGGGGTTGTTGCCGTCGTTTGTTATCTTGCCGAGATAGGGCCTGACTTTTCCGTCAAGCCCGCGCGCTTTCAGAGTGCTGCGGATCTCCTCGGCGGCCGATATGCTGCTCTTGTCCACGTTCACCCGCAGCGATACGGCCGGAAGAAGGTCATAACATTTCCCGATGTTGTCAAGGATGAGGTCATATGTGGCGCCGCCGCCCTTGAACGGGCGGGTCCTGTTGTGGTTTTCCCGCGTTCCGTCCACTGTGATCTGATAAAAGCCGACCTTCAGGGCGTTTAGCTTCTCGACGCGCTCCCTCGTGAGCAGGGAGCCGTTGGTTATTATGCCGGCGTTATATCGGATGTGGTTTTCCTCGCATATGGCGAGAAACTGTGCGGACAGCTTTTCAATGACGCCGAACGCCAGCAGCGGCTCGCCCCCGTACCAGGCGACCGAGAGCTCCTTTATGTCCCCGGCACGCTTCCGCAGCAGATCAACAACGCCGGCCATGACTTCCTCCGACATATAGGATGGGCGGAGCCGGTCTTTTTCATAGCAGTACACGCACCTGAAATTGCAGTCGGACGTCGGGGCGATGGTGAGCCCCAGGCTTGAGGACTGAAAACGGCCGCCGAGCAACCTCAGCCTGAGCTCCTGCTTCTCGTCATAGCCGTCGTCTATCAGAAAGCCGCCCAGCCTGAGCTGCTCGATGAGCTTGTCGTCCTCTATCGGGACGCCCTCGCTGCAAAAGTCCATGTACGCCCTGTACTCGTCCTGACCCATCGCGGCAAGGGATGAGGTAAAGGCGTTGTAAAGCAGGACGCCTGTTCCGGACAGGCCGGTTTTCAAACCCTCAAGCGGGAAAGAAAACGCATAGTCGGTCTTTTTCATGTTCTACGTCCAAGCCTTCTCAGAACTTCTCCAGCCTTGGCGAGGTGCAGAGCTTGCCCGGCACCGTGAAAAAGGGTATGCACCCAAGCAGCTTCTGCCTGCGCCATTCCTCTGCGTCCAGCTCTTTGACGATGCCGCCCGTAGATACGATGCCACAGTGTGAATCGCAGACCAGACCGCAGTGAGAGTCACAAAAGGTGCAGGTGCCCATAGACGCGCTGACTGCATTTAAAAAGTAGTATTCCATTTGTATTCCTCCTTGATAGAATCATGTTTGCTCTCGGGGTATCTGAGTCCAATATATCAGCTGTGATGTCCGCTGCAAGCCGTCGTGCGCGAAATGACAATTTCAAGGCATTTTTGGGAGCTTCCTGTGCGCCGATGCCTGTGTTTGGCGGTGACAACAGCGGCCGATTGTATTATAATGGAGGCAGTTTGAGCATGAAGGAGGTGCCCATGCCGTTATGCGCATCGCATTGTGCGACGACGAGAGCGCGGTCCTTTGCACGATACAGGAATACATACGAGAATACTTTTCCGGCATAGGCCGTGCTCTTCCCGAGCTTGCAGCGTATACGAGCGGGGATGAGCTGCTTGAGAGTGAAACGTCAGCGGACATGGCGTTTCTTGACGTCGAGATGCCCGGGCAGAGCGGCATACACGTCGGCGCGGAACTCAAGAGGCGCAATCCGAGGATAAAGATCTTCATCGTCACCTCACACCCGGACTATCTTGACGAGGCCATGCGCTTTCAGGTGTTCCGCTACCTGTCCAAGCCCATAGACAAGAACCGCCTTTTCCGGAATCTCAAAGACGCGCTTTATCAGCTCGCCATCGAGACAAAGGAAGTGGCTGTCGAGACGAAGCAGGGCGTCACCGTCGTGAACGCCGAGGATATCGTCTGCGTCGAGGCGGTGCAGAGGAAGGTGCTCGTGCACTGCCTCTCTGGGGAGCTTCAGACGACGCTCAGCATCGACAGACTGCGAGAGCAGCTGGATCTGCCCTGCTTTTTCTCCACTTACCGGAGCTTCATAGTCAACATGAAGTATGTGAAGGAGATCAGAAAAGACCTGGTAGTCCTCGGCTATGCCGGAAAAACAAAAGAAGCGTACCTGGCAAAACGCAGATACACGGATTTCAAGAGGGCTTATCTGATATATCTGGAGGGCATGCAATGATCGGCGAAAAACTGATATACGCGCTGGTCTATGTTGCCGAAGCGCTCATTGCCTGGCAGTACTTCGAGCATCTGTTCGGAAGGAAAACGGGGCTGCTGAACACTGCGGCGGCCTTTGCCCTCGGCTATGGCGCGCTCTTTGCGCTCTCGTTTCTGAACAGCATAGCCGTCAACGCTTCCGCGTTTTTGGCGTGCAACGGGCTTCTGACGGCGCTCATCTACCGCCGTCCGGTCAAGGCGTCGCTGCTGCACGCGGCTTTCCTGACCGCGGCGATGATGATCAGCGAAATGCTCCCGGCGCAGCTGGTGAGCGCGATGATAGGCGACTATTCGGCATATTCCCATAACATGACCGTGCTCGTGACCCAGTCCGTGGTGAGCAAGCTGCTGTACTTCTTGTGCACCCTGGTCGCCGGGCGGCTGCTGGGGCCGGAGCGATCCACGTCGGGCGGACCGGCCGTACTGCTCACCCTGTGCGCTGTGCCGCTTGTCTCGATGCTTGTCGCGTTTACCATAGCCTACATCGGCATCCTATATGATTTCAGCGGGTTTGCCGGCATACTGGCCGTCGTAAGCATCATGGGCCTGCTCTATGTCAACATTCTGGTGCTTCTGGCCTACCGGAAAATACAGGCCATGGATGACGAGAGACTTGCCCTTCAGATGAGCGCGATGCGCGACGAAGCCAATGCGGAGTATTACAAAATGCTTCAGACGCAGTATGATAACCAGCGGATACTAGTCCACGACATGAAAAATCACCTGAACACAATAAGCGGACTCGCCATTGACGCGGGTGCCTGCCGGGTGTCCGAATATATAGAGCGGCTCGGAGAACTCTCGCATTTCGGCAGGACCGTCAGATACTGCGACGAGCCGATCTTGAACATGGTTTTGCTCCGGTATTCCGAATTCTGTGAAGAAAAAGGGATATCGTTCAGCTGCGACGTGCGCTCCGGCAGCGTCAAGGACATGGATGCCGTCAGCATAACCGCTCTCTTCGGCAACCTGCTGTCAAACGCGGTCGAGGCGGCAGGAAAGTCCGCTGAAAAGCTCATAGACCTGTCCTCAACCGTGAAAGAGGACGGCAGGACGGTCATAAGCGTGGTGAATTCATGTGACCAGTCTCCGGAGTTTGACCGGGAGGGCAGATTGAAAACCAGAAAAGAGGGCGGGACCCACGGCTTCGGGGTAAAGAGCATTGAGCGCACGCTCAAAGCCTGCGGCGGAAGCTGGATAACCTACTACGAGGAAACAGAGCGCCGCTTTCACGCGGTCGTTACGCTGGCTTCTTGACGGTCATCGTCCGACGAAGAAATGTGCGCTTCCGTGCGTGGCCGTGGAGCGCCTGTGTTCCAGACAGTCATTGTCACTGAATGGGCACGTGGCGTCCGGGGACTTGCTGATGAGACAGCCTTCCATGCCGTGCGCACACCGGTCCAGACATTCGCCGCCACGGTAACGCGGAAAGTCACGTCGAACAGGATATCTTCCCCTGTGCTTGGCCCGCTCTAAGGCCGGCATGCCGGGAGGGAGAAAAATGAGCCGCCGTGCAGTGATTAAACTGCACGGCGGCTTTTATTGGTTTTGAGTTGTCGGGGTATCTGCGGTCCTCAGTCCAGGTTGTAGGCTACCTCGAAACCCTCGTGCACGGCGGTGATGATGTTGCCGGCGGTCTGGGCGGAGCCGATCTGGTAGACGGCCATGTTCTTGCCGTAGTAGTCGGGGGCGAGGGACTTGTTCGGGCGCAGGCCGATGGACATGACGATGGTGTCGGCCGGCACGGTCTCGCGCTTGCCCTCGGCGTCTTCAACGACCGCGCCCTCGCAGGTGACGGCGACGAGCTTTTTGCCGGTAAGGGCGGCGATGTTGTGGTACTCGAAGAGGTCCTTGAGCATCAGCTTGTGCTGCTGGGGCACGAACTCGGCGGAGAGGATGTCGTTGAGCGCCTCGACGACCGTGACCTTCTTGCCGGACTTTGCGAGGTCTACCGCGGTCTCGCAGCCCACCATGCCGCCGCCGACCACGACTACGGTGCCGCCCGCGGTCTTTTTGCCCTCGAGCAGGTCCACGGCGGAGACGGCCTTGTCGATGCCCTCGATGGACGCGGGCATGAGCGGGCTGGCGCCGGTGGCGAGGATGACGGTGTCAAAGCCCTTCGCCTTGACCTCGTCGGCGCTGATCTCGCAGTTCATGTGTACGGGGACCTCGTGCTCCCTGAGCTCACGGATGTACCAGTCACGCAGCTGGTGTATCTCGACCTTGAAGGAGTGGGCGCCGGCGGCGTTCATCTCTCCGCCGAGGACGCCGGACTTCTCAAAGAGCTCCACCTTGTGCCCGCACTCCGCTGCGGTGAGGGCGGCCTGCATACCGGCGGCGCCGCCGCCGATGACGGCGATGTTCCTGGGCCGCACGGTCTTTTTGGGGCGGGTGGTGAGCTCGTTGAAGGCCCTGGGGTTGACGGCGCAGCTCACGGCGGTGCCCTTCTGCAGCAGCGGGCCTATGCAGCCCATGTTGCAGCCGATACAGGGGCGTATCTTCTCCTCGACGCCCATCTCGACCTTCCTCGGGAAGTATGCGTCGGCGAGGGAGGGGCGGGACAGCACGACGGCGTCGATCTGGCCCTTCCCGATGGCCTCGGCGGCGAGCACGGGGTCGCCCATCCTGGAGCGGCCGAGTATGGGGATGCTGACGTTCTTCTTGACCTGCTCATAGTAGGGCAGGCCGTGGCCCTTGGGCATGTAGCTGGGCGGGCAGGCGTAGTAGAAGGAGTCGTAGATGCCGACGTCGGTAAGTATCGCGTCCACGCCGTAGTTCTCGAGCAGCTTGGCGATCTCGATCGCCTCCTCGACGGTGCGTCCGGCCTCCTCCTCGCCGGTGAGGGAGGCCTTGTTGAGGGCCTTTATGAAGCTCTTGACGTGCAGTCCGACGGTCACGGGGTAGTCGCTGCCGCAGACCTGCTTGATGCCGCCGATGATCTCGCGGATGAGGCGCATGCGGTTCTCGAGGCAGCCGCCGTACTCGTCCTCGCGCTTGTTGGTGATGGAGAGCACGAATTCGTCGAGCAGATAGCCCCAGTGGAGGGAGTGGATGTCGACGCCGGCAAACCCGGCCTTCTGGCAGACGGCGGCGGCCTTTATCATCTGGTCACGCTTCTGGTGTATCTCGTCGACGGTGAGCTCAATGCCCTTGTACATCGGGTAGGCGTAGCACTCGACGGCGGAGGGCGCCTTCTGCATGGGGTAGTTGCGGCCGCCGCCGGCGGTGAGCTCGGCTATGACCTTGGCGCCGTAGGCGTTGCAGCGCTCGTTGAGGCGGCTGGCCCTGTTTATGAAGCGCGCGGGGGCATAGAGCGGGCTGTTGATGGTCTTTGGGTCGAAAGCGTCCACGGTGACGTCGCTGACCATGCAGCCGGTGTAGATGAGGCCGAAGCCGCCCTTGGCGCGCTCGGTGTAGAACTCGATGCCCTCGTCGTTGAAAGCGCCGTAGGAGTCAAAGAGCTGGGACACGGCCATGGGACCCATGACCATGCGGTTCTTGATGGTCTCCCTGCCGATCTGGAAGGGGGTAAGCAGTATGTTGGTTTTCTCGCTCATCCGAATTTCTCCTTTGCAATTTATTCTGCCCGGTGTTCAGATGCTCTGAGCTCGCTGATGCCAGAGCCGCATCATCCTTGTCATGATTTTAGCAAATGCCCCTTTGAAAGTTAAATGCGCTTTTCGCAAGGAAGCTTGCCGGAAATGAAACAGCCCCCGCGGACCATACAGGTACGCGGGGGCTGTCTGCGCCGCAGAGGGCCTATTTGAGCAGGCTGCGCAGCTTGCCGGCGAAGGCGGCGGCCTGCTCGTTGGAGTCGCAGTAGGCGAGCACAAGGTCACCGTAGGGGAGTCGGGCGTCGCTTATAATGATGCTCTTGTAAAACTCGGTGGAGGAGCGGGTCTCCTCGGAGACGAAAATGCCGTTGAGACCTATGCCGACGCCGTCGCACACGCTCACCAGCACCTCGCTGAAGGAGTTCACAAAGATGATGTTGTCCGCGCTCGAGACGTTGGCGTCGATGAAATCTATGACCTTGGATGCTGTGGCCGACTGGCCGCCAGGACCTTTCGGCATGATGAAGGTCTCGCCCCGCAG
>CAUAHS010000030.1 GCA_958428885.1 uncultured Eubacteriales bacterium | reverse complement strand
GCTCAGCGACGGCGACATCCGCGCCGACGAGCCGATAACCTGCGCCGAGGCCGCCCAGGCGCTAAAGTGCGTAGCCGAAAACGGCTACCCCATCCCGGGCGTGGATTTTTGACTTGAGAGCGTGCCGAGACAGAATAAAAACCGGGGACAGGACCCTTCCGGGTCCTGTCCCCGATTCTTATACGCAGGCGCCGCCCGCGCGCTCAGGTCTCTCGTCTCATCGGCGATGGAGGCCACTTCCCGCCGTTGGAGGCGGTGATGACGACGTGCTCCCGCTTTGTCTCCCCCAAGGTCTTTCCTGCCCTGCCGTGGGCTGGGCCGGTTAGCCGAGCTCATACGCCCAGACGCACAGCGTGTCATCCACGCCGTTTGCGCCGTTATCGAGGGCGAAGGTGTCGTTGTCGAGCCAGCTTATGTTCGGGGAGGCGTGCTCGTACCCGGATATGACAAAGTCCCCGGGGACGGGGTAGTCCGCCAGGGTCTGGGCCGCAAAGTCCACGACGTACAGGCCGCTTACCGTATCGCCTTCGGAGAACATGAGCAGAGCCTTTGTCCCGTCCTGGCTGTATTGGACCAAGCTAGGCCTGGCCGGGACTGCTCCTACATCCATGACGCCGCCGCCTGCAACGTCCACCGCCGACAGCTCGCCAGCGCCGTACAGCAGGATATAACGGCTCGCCGTCATGTCATACAATATCTCGGCGCCTTCATCCGACGTCTTCACGTTGTAAACCTCGTCGAGCTCTTCTGCATCCAGGTCGCAGCGCCTGATCACGCCTTCGGGGTCATAGGCGCAGATAACGCTCTCGCCGGCAAAGAACCCGCCCAAGCTGCTTGGCGATATGTCCGTAATATCGCTGAGGGCTTTTGCGTCGATATCATACAGCCACACCGTTGTGTCTTCGTAATTTTCCTCACTCCGGCATACAATGAGCAGCCTGCTTCCGTCCGGGGACACGTCCACATTTGACATGTTTTCGAGCTCGACGTCCGACAGCACGTCTTCCATCTCACCGGTCAGAAGGTCGATGATGAGCGGGTAAGCAAAGGCCGTATCGTCATGGCTTACCATCACGAACACGCGCTCTGGCGCCGCTCTGTACGTATACCAGGCGTATGGCCTGCAATTCTCTCCGCAGTAGGGGATCTCGAGCAGCCCATCGTTCATGCACCACTCAAAATCCATGGGGTATGTAATGCCGTCCAGCTCATAGACCTGCGAAAACGTGTGCCTTTCCAGCTCGACGAGCTCGCCGTTCTCTACCGTGTACGCGGCGTAGTGCGTGCCCTGATTCATCGCCTGCTCGTCAAGGCACTTCATTATGGGCCCGCGGCAGATATAGGTATATGCGCCGGAGAGCTCAACGCTGCTGAGCGTATAGTCCTCGCCCACGACCGGTATCGTCGTCGCAAATTCCTCAGGCTCGGGCGTTTCCGAGAACGGCGCAGGCGTGTCCGCCGCCGTGGCAGGCGTCTGCTCAACGCCGCAGGCAGACATAAGCGTCAGTGCGATAAGGCATATCGCAAGTATGGCGGTCAAATGTCTCATGTTCAGTCTCCTTTCCGGCGGGTTTGTCCGGTCGGCCTCTCCGCACCACTCTGGCTGTGTCCCTGCTTGTAAAGACGCCCGAGCCGTGAAAAGTGCAACCTGCGCATAGATGCAGCTTTTGACCTCAATGTGAGCCTTATCCCCTTCCCTCACCGGCAGAAAGGGTGAAAAAGCCGCTTCCGGCTTGACTTTCGGTATGACCTGGTCTAGAGTATTTATAGGTGATTCCAGAATATATCATTTGACGCCGTTAGTGTGTTGGCCGATCGGTTTTATCATTAAAAGGAGGCTGGACCATGCACGTAAAACACCTTGCGCTGGTGCCGCTGCTCTGTGCAGCGCTGCTGCTCTCGGCCTGCGGCGAGGCGGCGGAGCCGTCGGAGGAGCTGCTCAGCACCCAGAGCCTGTCCGCGGACCTGGACGGGGACGGGCAGGAGGAAACGGTCGAGTACAGCGTGATCTCCCGGGATGGCGCGCTCGGCAGCCATTGCCGCCTGAGCATCGACGGCGTTTCCGTGGACGAGAGCCTCGCGGAACAGGGCTTCAACGCCGTCAACGTCCACGCCGAGTGCGCTGCCGTCGACATCGACGCCTCAGACGGCTATATCGAGCTCGCAGTGCTCGAGGACGGGCAGAGTGCGGACTACTACACTAATTTCATCCGCTTCGACGGCGAAGGGGCCGTCTACCTCGGCCGGGTGCCGGGGCTCATCGGGGACACGGGCTATTTCCCCGTGACGGTCAACGGCGACGGCAGCGTCACTGCCTCGATTTTGAGCGGTGTGCTGCAAAACTGGGCCTTCGCGGCGGACTACGTCCTCACGGACAGCGGGCTCGAGCTCGTGGAGCAGGACTTCTACACCGACGAGCGGTACAAGACCGCGGACAAGGAGACGCTCATTGACATCTTCGCCTACGACACGCCCGATGGCGGCGCCGAGCGGCAAGTCATCAAGGCGGGCACGGCGCTCTCCCTCTACGGCGAGGGCGGCAGCTGGGACGCCGATGAGGGCGAGCACGGCGCCTGGGCCCTGGCGGAGGACGCCTCCGGTGCGCAGTATTATCTGAAGGTGCGCGAGCTCTCCGAGATCGAGGACGCCGCCGGCGCCTGGGTCGAGGCCACCGACGCCATAAGCGGCCTCAGCCTCCACGGCTGACGTACTTCATGCGTCCGCAAATGGCCTGGCGAAGATTTTAAGGTTTGCTGACAAGCGGCAAGGAAAAGGCCGGCAGTTCACTGAACTGTCGGCCTCTTTCTCATTTTTGCTCTTGCAGATAGCCCAGACCCGTTGAGCTGCAAGTTTCTTTGATCTCATAACGGACCCCTGATGGACCTCCCGCAGCGCCGGCAGCTTGCGCCGTCAGTCCGCATCCAGCCTGCCGTCTCGGAGCTTGTACACCTTGTCGGCCCGCTCTGCAACGGCGGGGTCGTGGGTCACCACTATGACGCAGCGTCCCTCCTCGTGGGCGAGTTTTACGAGGATGTCCATGATGTTCCGGCTGTTCTCGCTGTCCAGATTGCCCGTCGGCTCGTCGGCGAGGATGAGCTCGCTGCCGGAGGCCAGCGCCCGGGCTATCGCCACGCGCTGCTGTTCGCCTCCGGAGAGCATGTTCGGGTACCTCTTGAACTGCTCCGGCTTGAGGCCCACCGCCAGAAGCTGGCTCTCGGCCTCGGCTTCGGCCTCCTTCGCCGGCCTGCCGCGGACGTACAGAGGATATGCCGCGTTTTCCAGCGCCGTCAGGTGGCCGAAGAGGTTGAAGTTCTGGTATATGACCGAGACGTGGCCCAGCCGGTACTCGTCCCGGTCGAGCTCCGAGGTCGCCCTCCCTTCGAACTCCACAGTGCCGCCCGTCGGGACGTCCAGGCCCGCCAGAAGGCTCAGGAAGGTCGTCTTGCCGCAGCCGGAGGGGCCCGTGACCGCATAGATGCGCCCCTTTTCAAAGCCGCAGCTCACGCCCCGCAGGGCGTTCACGATCTGGTACTTGTTCCGGTAGCTGTATTCAAGCTCTTTTGAACGCAGTATCTCCATCGCTATTCCTCCACTTTCATAAGCCGCATCACGTTGACGCCCGTTATCCGCACTATCGCTATCGCCGTGCCGAGCAGGAACACCAAAAGCAGCAGCAGCGCCTGGACTACCGGCCACGCTCCCACCGAGAGGCTCGCCGGTATGACGAAGCCAAGCCCGAGCAGCCAGCCGGCGGCCGTCGGTATGGCGTACTCCTCGAAGGTCCACCCGAATATCTGCCCGCGCTTCATCCCGAGGCAGCGCATGACCGCGAATTCCTTTATCCTCCGCCGCGCGCTCAGGTAGCCCGAGAGAAAGCCTATCGCCGCCATGACCGCCAGCAGCAGCGGCGTCAGCAGCCTCAGCAGCCTTATGCCGCTCATGAGCTCGTCCCGGGACCTTATATAGGCCTCGTCCTGAATTATGACGCCGTAGCTTATGCCGTCGTTCACATTCTCCGGCGCGGGCTCGACGAAGTATCTGAAAATCTCCGCCCGGCTCTCTTCCAGCAGGCTGTTGTCCGCGATGTCGAAGGAGCAGGAGTCCGTGGGAAAGACCTCGCTTTCCTCTCCCCGGAGCATGAAAAAGGGCACATAGAGCGTATTCGCCGGACCGCCTCGCACCCAGCCTATCACCCGGAGGGAAAACTCGCCTCCGAGGGCGTCGGCGCATTCCACCCATAACTCCCCCGCCTCGTCCGGCTCGACAAAGCCCTCCGGCGCAAGACAGAGCCGCTCGCTCGTGCCCAGGGCGCTCTCGTCCCAGCCGTCGAGGAACTCCACCGTCACGCCCTCGAGCGCCGAGAGCGCGGGGTCCGAGTCCAGGCTCAGGATGCGCACGCCCCGGCAATCAGCAGGATATGTGAGATCGAGACCGGCCTTTGCGCGGACATTCTTCACATACCTGCCGAGCATGCAGCCCACGTCCTCCCGCCTGCCGGTGAGCTTTTCCACCTCGGCGGAGTACATGTTCAGCCTGTCCTGCGACATGCCCTTGGCATCCGTGACCACGCAGTGCACCAGCGTGTCGCGCACGACTTCGTCGAGTGCGGACTCCTGCCTTGCCGTGAACCAGGCCAGCGCCGACGAGAGGGCGATGCCGCTGAACACCACCAGCGCCAAAAGCAGGCTTATCCCCCTCCTGCGCAGGAGCGAGCGCAGGGCGAGACCATGCATTGCAGACATCGCGTCACCTCTTTTCCGTCATGAGCGGGCGCTTTGAGACCCGCCTTGCGCAGACAAGGCCGCAGAGCGCGAGTATCACAAACTGCGCCAGGGCGCAGATGAGCAGCGTGGCAAAGCTCAGGCCGATGTTCTCCGAGAGTATGGCCCGGGTCAGGTCCCCGAAGGCCAGAGCCGCAGCCGCAGCGCCGAGTATGACTGAGATGAGCGCCGCCGGGATGAGGAAAAACTGCATCTCGCGGAATACGGCCCTGTCCGACTGCCCCAGCAGCCGCATGGCTCTGGCCGTACCGCCCATCCTGTGCATGACAAGCGCCATATACAGGGCGAGGACCAGGGCAAAGACCGCAGAGCTGAGCACGAGCAGCCGCACGGAGTTCTGCGTCAGCGCCTCGACGGAGGTCTCCAGCGCCGAGTACTGCTGGTCGAAGCAGATGAAGCTGTCGGGCATGCCCTGTGCGGACATGTACTCCAAAAACGCCTCCGACGTGCCGTTTTCCAGCTCGAGCGCGTTCAAAAAGGAGGCGTAGTCGCTCTCGTACCGCTCTGCGTCCGGCACGGAGGCCTTGGGCACGAATATGGTCTCGGCGGTGAAGCTCTGCTGCCCAGGCGTCCACTCCGGTGCGGTGTAGATGCCGACGATCTCGTACTCCTGTGCAAAGCCTGTGCGGTTTTCCGGCGTCATCACCAGGGTGCGGCTCGTCAGCTCCGTGATAGTGCCGCCCGTTGAAAACATCGAGTACTCCGACTGCGCCGAGCCGGTGTTGTAGAAGTCGAGGCCCAGCCTGTCGCCGGGCGCAAGACCGTTATACGCGGCAAATTCCGCGCTCACGAGGCAGACGGCGGCGCCGGACTCATACTCCTCCGCCTCGAAGGCCCTGCCCTCCAGGATGGACGCCGTGCCGGAGTTGAAGTTGTAGAGCGTGTAGAGGTTGTCCGTCAGCACCACCGCGGCGGAGTTGATGTTCGTCTCCACCCAGGGGATGATCTCCTCGCGCCAGACCCTGCCCTCGTCCGAGGCCAGGAAGGCGCCAACGTCGCCCTCGTACTCGGCGTAGAAGGGCAGCTGGCCCTCTGCGGCGCAGTAGTAGACATTGTAATATCCCTCGTGCTGCTCTGTCATCTGCTCCAGCCGCAGACCCTCCGCCCCGGCGAGGATGGGGTTGCCCTCATCCGCAGTCTCCTGCGCTCCTGAGACGCCGTCGAGCATTTTGGGGCTGAAGTAGAAATAGCGCGGGAGGCCGTCGTCATCCACGCTGCGAACTTCGGTGCTCACAAGGTCCCCGTTTTCGCCCTCAATGTATTCAAGCCGGCTCTCAACTCTGAGGTCGCTGAAAAAGCCCCGGACGATGTAAGTCTTTCCCTCCTCGAGCACGAAGGTTCCGTCCTCTCTGCACAGGCTCTGGCCGTAAAGAGGGAACACCGTGAGCGTGCAGCCGACAAGCGCCTCCGGCGAATAGCTCTCAGAAATTGCGATGCAGTCGAGCACCTCGAGCTCGGCGCTGTAATCCTTGCTGCCCAGGGTCGTGATGTTTCCGGAAACGCCGCCCTCCATTCCCATGTCCATCACCTCGCCGCAGCGCACGGCGAGGACGCAGAAATTGTGGTTCCACTCGTCGAAGCCGAGGTTGTAGTTGAGCCTGTCCACGCTGCCCGAGGCGAGCGGCTCAGCGCCCGAGAGCTCCGCCCGCATTGCGGCGCCGGAGCAGCTGCTCACCACCTGCGGCGCACTGCGTGCGGCGTCCATTATTACGCCCGAGGGGTAGACCGTGCGGAGCACCTCATCCGTCTCAGGGTCAAGGTAGCTGACGCTGCCGTCCTCATTGTACTCGAGATGCGTTTTGCCTCTGATGCCGCCGTTTTCGTCCGTGATGTACTCCATGGCACCCGCGTTGGGATTCGACGGGGCGCCTACGGGCACGGCGATGGTCGTGTACGAGCCCTCGATGCTCCGCACCTGCCGCATAGCGCTCTCCCATGCCCCGAAGCCCAGGCACGAAAAGGCCGATGCGAGCGCCAAAATGACCGCCAGCAGTATGAACACGGGCTCTCGTTTTGCCTTTTTCAAGAAAATGTGCATGGCCTCGCCTCCATATTCCAACAGCCGCGCCTTCAAAAAGCGGGAAGGCGCGGCAATTTTTATATGTCTACGGAAATATTATACAGGGAGCCGCCTGCGTTGTCCAGGCTCATACGGCGCTCCGGGACACGCGGCAAGCCCGGTCACTTTTATCTTTGGCTTCTGAATAATATAGACGCAGGATGCGGCGGGAGTGCAACAATACCGCAGGCTCAGTCCGCCCGAGCGGGTAGTCTGTCGTGACATGAAAACCAACTGCGCCTTCACCGCACGTCAAAGCGGTCGCTGCGCCGTGCAAGGGGATTTTTTATGTCGTTTGCTGTTGCATTTTTGAGGTCTGAATCGTCTTTAATAGATAGGGGGTCATTATCGAAAGTGACATTTGCGGCAAAAATGGCTGAAAGTTCGGTTTTGTGCATACACGCCAAGAACTCAGCATTGCAGTTCGGCTGACGCGGGAGGTGCTATGGATGCTCATTTCGGCAACTTTAAAACAGACCCGATTTCTTCTCCGGCGCAGGGGAGCCGTGGCAACGTTTCTTCTGCTGCTGGCGCTCGTCCTGCTCAATTTCACGAACAACGTTCTGGATTTCCGCGGTAGTGATCTGCTCTCCATGTATCATCCCATGAAGCTGCTCTCGCTCAGCTACAACCGCACGAATTGGAACGCGGATTCCGCGCTCAGGCTCATCCAGCTGTTTCCCCTGCTCGTCAGCCTGCCGGCTGGCCTGTCTCTGGCGGCGGAGCAACAGAGCGGTGAAGAGGTCCTGCTCGCCTCAAGGCTCGGGCGCAGGGCCTACCTCTTTTCCCGATATCTCGCCGCCTTCCTCGTGACCGCTCTGGTGTTTGCCCTGCCCTTTCTCATTGAGATAGCTCTCAACTGCATCTCCTTCCCTCTGCAGGCTGAGGGCGATTTCATGAACTACTCGATATACAACGTGGAGCTCCACATCAGCGAGGCGGCCTATCAGTTCCCGTGGCTGTATCAGCTCTCGCCCTATCTCTACGCCGTGGTATTCACCCTGTATTTCGGAGCGGCCGCCGGAGTGTTCGGCGGGCTGACACTGGCCCTGTCTGCGCTGTGGCGGGTCAGGTTCCGCGTACTGCTCCTGCTGCCTGTCTTTATCGGACTCCAGGCGGCGTCGCTCTTGAATATGTGTTGGTACAACAGCCTGCTTCTCTTCTGCGATCGGCCGAGGAACGACCTCGTCTTCGGACTGCTGTTGCTGCTCATTTTGGGCCTGTCGCTGCTCGCAGTCGGTCACGCCTCCAGGAAGGACTGCCTGCGATGAAACGTTTGTATGTGCTCCTGCCGGCTCCGCTCTTCGGTATCTGGCTGTCTCTGGTTTACATAAATCCATATGGCGGCCAGATAACGCTCTCCGAGCTGGTGCTGCAGTTGAGCGGCTCAAGGGGCAGTTTCCCGCTGGGCCTGTCGCTTACAGACTTGCTGACATTTTCGCTGCGGCTGGTGCCCACCTTCGTCTTTGAGGCGCTGGCGGGCGTGACGCTGTACCGGCACTGGTGCACGGCGAGCGTATATGTGTTCTCCAGGATACCCGGGCGGCGGGGCTGGTATCTGCGTCAGGTATCCGGGCTTTTGCTGACGGCCGCACTGTATCAGGTCCTGCTCCTGGCGGCGGCACTGTGTACGGCGCTGCTGCGCTGGGAGGTGCTGTTTGACCTGAGAGGAGCTCTGTATCTGGGCTTCCACTTCGGCATATACACGCTTTGGACGGCGGGAGCGGCGCTTCTTGTGAATCTGATCGCGATCTTCACGGGCAGCAGCGCGGCTTTTACCGGGCTGACGGCGGCTCAGCTCGTTCTCATCAGCCTCTTTGCGCTCTTAAGGGAGCCGGTTTACGAGCTGCTGCGGCTGAATCCAATGTCCTGTCTTGTTCTCGGCTGGCAGGGGAGCCGCCTGCTCGGCGACGTTGCTGCGATGCGCATTGAGAACTCTCTCATAATATCGGCGATACTGGCGCTGGCGGCGCTCGTGGCCGGCGTGGTAATAGTGCAGCGGCACGACCTCATCGTGTCCGACATGGAAAGCGGGGGATAAAATGCGGCTGGAAGCACAGGGACTCTGCAAGACGATAAAGGGGCGGGAGATACTTTCAGATGTGAATCTCAGCCTTGAATCCGGCACGGTATACGGTTTTGTCGGCCGGAACGGCTCGGGCAAGACCATGCTGTTCCGCGCGCTCTCGGGCCTCATGGCTCTGACCGGCGGAAAGGTGCTGCTGGACGGAAAAACTCTGCGTGCGGACTTCGCCGTCCTGCCCAGTCTCGGCATCGTGCTCGAGAATGTGGGCCTCTACCCGGAGTTCACGGGCTATGAGAATCTCAGGTTCCTCGCAGGCTTCAAGGGGCTTGCCTCGGACCGGGACATACATGACGCCCTGGAACGCGTCGGCCTCGACCCGGCTGACAAACGGGTCTACCGCAAATACTCGCTGGGCATGAAACAGCGCCTGGCCATCGCACAGGCGATCATGGAGCGTCCCGACGTCATCATGCTGGACGAGCCGACAAACGGCCTCGACGACGAGGGCGTGGTGAGGATACGCCGGCTCATCCTGGAGGAAAAGGAGCGAGGGGCGCTCATCCTGCTCGCAAGCCATAACCGTGACGATATACGTCTGCTGGCCGACAAGCTCTACCGCATAGAGGCCGGACGGGTCCAGGAGACGGAGGTGGGGGCATGAGGAGGCGGATCCTCCCGCTGGCTGTGGCCGTGATCGTGCTCGGCTTCGCCGTATTCGGGCTAATAAACCGCTTCACATACACGGACATCACCTCCGAGCCGGGCTATCTGGAGTACTTCCAGGTTGCCGAGATATCTGAGGAGGCCTGCCTGTTCACAGTCTCGGAGATGCGTGAGGCTCTGCCGCAGGCTCCGGTGATAGTCAGGGTGCGCCCGACGGCGGAAATCGAGTATATGTTCTCAACTGCGAGGCAGAGCTTCGTGGTCACGGAGCTCATAAAGGGCGAGGGCCTTTCCGAAGGTGAGGAAATATACCTCATATCCGACAGATGGCGCGCCATAGTGCGCGAGGGACAGCGTTTTATCGAGCGGGGGTTCATCAATTTTCCCGAACTCGACAGCGAATACCTGGCCTTTATTTCGGACGAGGAGGTCCCGCAGGAGGGCGATCTGCCCGTATGGAAGCTCGATAACTGCGGACTCATTACCCCTCTGTTCGCGCTCGAGGACAGGGACAACGTCATCCGCCCCACCTCCGGCACCTCCACCTATGTGCCATATTCCGAGGTGAGCGGCAACGAGTTCTTCGCCGTGACTCAGCCGGCCCTCGACGCGATGTTGGAGCTCAAGCACGAGTTCATTGAAGCGTACTGCTGAAGCGCTGCCGTTTGCGGCGCAGAGCCAACCCCGGAAAAAAGCGGATCCTCAAACTTCGAGCCTGGACAGACAACCTGTCCAGGCTCGTTCATTTGCCGCCGGGCATGCCGCGCTTGCAGCGGGAGAGCGGCTTCCACTATTGACAGCCGCTCAGGCGGCTCGATAATCGTCTCCGTATGGCCCGGCTCTTTTGCGAAAGCCGCACTCCGCCCCCGGAGATAGTTGAATGACCCTCAGAGCCCGCTCCGGGATACATTGCGAGAGCGGGCGGTCGCTGCCGTCAGGGGATCCCAGGGTAAATGCGCCGCTCTCTCCCCCGTCGCCGCGCTAAGCGCTCTGCTCCGCCACATAGATCTCCGCCCTTGACTGGATGGCGGCGGCGGTGTCCTCGGCCGTCCTTGCGCCCGCGAAAAAGGCGGCGGACTCCTCGGAGACTATGCTCCAGAGCTGCGGGTCATAGCGGTACACGGCCTTTACATTCTCAAGCTCCTCTATGAAGGTGTTCATCGCCCACTCGGCATGGGGATGGTATTGAATATAATCGCCCTCCTTCGCCATCTGGATCTCTTTATCGGCGCTCTGCCGGAGCTCCGAGCTCAGCATGGAAAAGCCGATCGTCGGCACCTCGCCGGTAAAGAAAGTCCGTATGAACTCCCAGCACTTGTCCTTGTGCGCGGAACTTGCGGACATGCCTATGCTGCATTCGGGGTACACCACGGTGCCCAGCTCAGGCAGGCCCACATAGACGAGATCTTCTCCAAACACGTTGGCCGCCGAGCTGACATTCCATATGCTGTCCATATTCATGAGGAAGATGAGGCCGGTGCTCTTCTCTATGTAGTCCTGCACGAGACCGCCGCCTGCATCTTCAGTGCCGTCATCCGACTCGGCGGCCGCCTCAAGCATGTCTATGAAATACCCGGATTCAAAGCCGCAGGTCCCATTCTCCCAGTCGATAAGCCTGTCTCCTGACGAAAACACGGCGAGGCGCAGGTAGTCCATGCCCCGGTACTCGTCAACGAGCGAGCTGTATCTGTCGCTCGCCTCCACCGCCGCTCTCAGTCCGGCGTAGCTCCAGTCGCTGCCGGCCTCATTTTTGTCGGCAAAGCCGGTGAGGGCTCTGTACTGCACGAGCAGTTCATAGAGTTTGCCGTTTATCTCGAGCGAGCTCAAAACGCCCCGGGCAAACAGGTCCCTCGAGAGTTCGGCGTCGGAATCCAGATAGGGATAGAGGTCCTCCAAAAGCCCCCTGCGGGCATACAGGGAGGACGAGGCGGCATTGCCGTAGGGCGGGGTGCCGAAATCGAACATATCCGGGGCGTTTCCGGAGGCTATGTCCGCGATGAGCTTGAGTTCCGCCGTGCGGGTGTCGCCGTCCTCCACATAGGCCGAGTAGTCGATTATCTCGATTGCCCAGTCGGGGTTTTTCTGGTTCCAGCTGCGTATGGCTTCACCGAGCCTGAAGCTCATGTTCGTGCCGCTGAGGGAGGCTATTGTCAGAGGCTCGGCGGCGCTCTCCGTCTCCCCTTCCGTGACCGGGCGTATGCGCAGCAGTCCGTTCGGCACACTGCGGTCGAGCCTGCCGCTGCACAGGAATTCGCCCCCGGGCAGTTCCTCGATGGCGCCGCCGACTATGCCGAGGCCGCTCCATGAGAACAGTCTTGCAAGCTCCCCATCATCCGGTGAGAAGCGGTATACCGA
>CAUAHS010000029.1 GCA_958428885.1 uncultured Eubacteriales bacterium | reverse complement strand
TAGTTGCGGCTGGCAAGCCTGTGCCCGCGCGGGACGATGACCGTGAGGTCGTTTGCGATGAGCTCCACGCAGCTGATGCCCGAGACGTCGGCCACCTCGCCGTACATCGTATAGGCGAGGTCTATGCTGCCCGTGAGCAGGCTGTTCGGCACGTCCTGCTGCTCGACCTCGACATAGGAGAGCCGCGTCTCCGGCGAAAAATTTTTAAGCAGGGACTGCATCTTCAAAAGTCCGTGGATGTATATGGCCGGACAGTAGCCGAGAAGCAGGTCGCCCCTGGCCTTGAAGCGCTCGAGCGACTGCATGAGCTTCTCCTGCCTCGCGACTATCTTTGCGGCGTCGGCCACAAAGCTCTCGCCCGCGGGGGTGAGCTCGATGTAGCGGCTGCCCCGGTTTATGAGCTGGACGCCGCACTCCTCCTCAAGCGCCATGATGCGCCGGCTGAGCGCGGACTGGGAGATGTGCAGGATGTCCGCCGCCTTGGAAAAGCTGCGGTAGTTGTACACGGTGAGGAAGTAGTTGAGGTTTTGTATATCCAATGTGTGTCACCCCGGCTCGTTTCTGTATGACAAAATAATAACATTACGCAGAGAGCATTTCCATGCTCATTTTGCAAAATACGTGCCGTTTTCGGCATAGCCCGGACCGTACCGCCTGGGGAGCGGTCAAGACCTGCCGGAGACGGGAGCCAAGGGCGCTTTGCCGCAAGATAGGTTGCGTTTTTGACATTTCAGTTTTCAGGGCGCTTGATGTACCCTTGTGACATAGGCAGAAAATTAACACAGTCGGTCGGCCGACAGAGGTGCGCTATGGAAGACATAAGGGAAGAACTTTTCAAAGGCATATCCGCGGCGAGGGTCACGGCCTGCATTTTCTCGGACGGCGAGGGCCTGCTCTGCGGCGCTGGAGACGCCGTCGAGACGGCGGAAGAGCTGGGCCTCACGGTGGATTACGCGGCGGAGGACGGCACGCGGGTTTTGAAGGGCGACATGCTCATGCAGCTTAGCGGCACGCCGATTCAGATGGCCCGGGCCGAGGACGAGCTCATGGGCTGCATGCTCAAGCCCTCGGGCGTCGCCACGGCGGCCGCCGCCTTTGTCCATGCCGCGGGCGGGGAACTGCGTGTGGTGTGCGGTTCGTGGAAGAAGCTCCCGGCCGAACTCAGGCCCAGGCTCCGGCGTGCTGTGGCCCTCGGCGGCGTTGCGGCGAGGATAACGGACGGGCCGATGGTGTATCTCGACAAGAACATCGTCGAGATGCTCGGCGGCATCCAGAAGAGCCTCGGCGCGGCGGAGAGCGTCGAGGGCCGAAAAAAGGTCGTTCAGATACGCGCTAGGAGCGAGAACGGAAACATCGTGCGTGAGGCCTGGGCCGCTATAAGCTCAGGCGCTGACATCGTGTTCGTGGACACGGGCCATATAGAGGACGCCGTCCTCGTCGCGCGCGAGGTCAAGCCCGTCCTGAGCGAGTGGGAGCGAGAGTACGGTTACCGCAAGGTGGAGATCGCCTATGCGGGCGGTGTGACGCTTGAGGACGTGCGAACCCTGCGGGGCAGCGGCGTGGACATCGTGGGCGTCGGCCGGGCGATAATCGACGCCCCGATGCTCGACATGCACATGGATGTAATAAAGGTCGAACGCGGTCCCTGCGGCCACGGCTACGACCTGCTAGACAAGAGCGAGCTGCTCATAGAGGGCATACACCTGAGCTCCGGCAACCTGAACCGCATCTCCGACGCCGTTGCCGAGGAGATAGGCATCGACCCGCAGGACGTGCTGGTCATAGACGTGCGGGACGGCACGGTGGCGCTCGACGTGCTCCGGCGGGAGGTGGACCCGCGGGGCTTCATAGGCAGGGAGCGGGCCATTCTGACCCGCCTGGCCGCCATGGAGGGCGTCGAGCTCGAAGAGAGCGCGCACATAAGCTCCCGCGGCATGCTCGGCTGGATAGCGGGCGACAGCGAGAGCGACGCGATGATGCGCCGGGAGCTAGAGAAGGCCGAGGCCAACGTGGGCAGGGTCCGCGAGCACATCGCCCGCCGGGCCATAGTGTTCCCCTCCGGAGCGGAAGTCGAAGACGGCGAGATAGAGGACACGAACACGCCCATGCTGCTCAAAATGCTGCGTGAGAGCGGCTTTGAGGCGGACAGGGGCGAGATACTCAAGGACGACATCGACCTTTTCACCGGCAAACTCCGCCGCGCCTGCGACATGGGTTACGGGCTCATCATCACGACCGGCGGCGTCGGAGCGGAGGACAAGGACCACAGCGTCGAGGCCATAGAGCGCCTGGACAGGACCGCCGCAGCGCCGTATATAGCCAAATTCACCGCCGGCGAGGGCCGCCACAGGAAGGACGGCATCAGGATAGGCGTCGGCAAGGTCGGCCCGGTGCTGCTCGTGGCCCTGCCGGGACCGAACGACGAGGTCGCACTCTGCGCCGGCACCGTCATCGAGGGCGCGCAAAACGGCTGGAGCAAGGAGCTCATCGCCGCAAAGCTCGCCGGAATACTGCGCGAACGCCTGCGTGAGAAGGTCGGGCACTGTCACCGGCACCACGAGCGGGCGGAGCAATAGAGAGACCCAAAATTCACATGTAAGGAGAGTACAGCATGAAAATCGTGACCCGCGTGTCCAAAGTGGACACGTCGAAGTGCGTCGGCTGCCGCAGCTGTGAAAAGCACTGCCCGACGGGCGCAATCAAGGTGAGGGCCGGCGTCAACGACGAGGCCTATGTGTCGCCCTGCCAGAAGGCCTGCCCCGCCGGGATAAACATCTCCGGCTACATAGCGCTCGCCGCCGCGGGCAGGTACGAGGACGCCTACCGGCTCATCAGGCGCGACAACCCCTTCCCCTCGGTCTGCGGCCGCATCTGCACGCACCCCTGCCAGTTCGAGTGCAACCGCGCCAACTACGACGCACCCGTCGCTATCCGGGATATCAAGCGCTTCGTCGCGGACAGGGCGTTTGAAAGGGGCGTGAAGCCCGAGGCTGTCTGGCCCGCCAACGGCAAGAGCGTCGCCGTCATCGGCGCCGGCCCTAGCGGCCTCTCCTGCGCCTATTACCTGGCCCTGAGCGGCTGCGCCGTGGACGTGTACGACTCCGCCCCCGTCGCCGGCGGCATCCTCTCCTTCGGCATCCCGAAGTGGCGCCTGCCCCGCGACGTCATCACCCGCGAGGTCCGCGCCATCGAGGACGTGGGCGTCAGGATACATTTGAACACCGAGATAGGCCGTGACCTGAGCTTCACGGAGCTCAAGCTCAAGCACGACGCCGTGTACATCGCCACCGGCACGCAGTTCTCCAAGAAGGCCGGCGTCAAGGGCGAGGAGCTGCCCGGCGTGACCCACGGCCTTGACTTCCTGCGCGACGTGAACCTCGACCGCAAACCCGCCGTGGGCAAAAAGGTCGTCGTCATCGGCGGCGGCAACACCGCCATGGACGCCTGCCGCACCGCGCTCAGGCTCGGCGCCGAGGACGTCTCCATCCTCTACCGCCGCCGCGAGGTGGACATGCCCGCCGACAAGCGCGAGGTCATGGAGGCCAAGGAGGAGCGCGTGAAGTTCATCACCATGGCCGCCCCGCTGGAGTTCGAGGGCGACGGCAAGGTCGAGCGCATCCGCTGCGGCCGAATGGTGCTCGGCGAGAAGGACGCCAAGGGCCGCAGGAGCACCACCATGGCCGATGGCGAGGAGTTCTATGTCGAGGCCGACACCGTCATCGTGGCCGTGAGCCAGTACTCCGACTTCCCCTTCATCAGCAAGGACGAGGTTGAGATGACCGAGTGGGGCAAGCTGGTCGTGGACGAGAACATGATGACCACCATGCCCGGCGTGTTCTCCGGCGGCGACGTGGTCCGCGGCTCCGCCACGGCGATAGCCGCCATAGCCGACGGCAAGAACGCCGCCAGGAATATAAGCCGCTACCTGGGCCTCGCCGCCGCCATCAACCAGGGCGCCGAGATAGAACTGCCGGAGCGCAGCGGCAGCATCAACTACGGCGGCACCGGCAAGATGCGCAATCTGCCCGCCGAGGAGCGGGTCAAGAGCGACGAGGAGGTCGCCCTCGGCCTCACCGAAGAGGCGCTCAAAGCCGAAGCGGAGCGCTGCTACCGCTGCTCCGGGCGGGCCTCCGTGGACGAGAGCCGCTGCATAGACTGCGGATTGTGCTGGGAGCACTGCAACTACGGCGCCATCACGATGGAGGTGCTCGAAAAGCCCGTCATACTTCAGACGCCTCTGGCTCCGCCGGAGTGCAACGAGCAGGTGTTCGAGATCTGCCGCAAGGCGCACGTCTACCCTACCTCCGTCATCTGCTACTGCTCCATCACCACCGCAGGCGAGATAGTCAGCGCCATCCTGGCCGGGAACCACACGCTGGAGGACCTGGCCGTTGCGACCGGCGTCCGGGGCGGGTGCAGCTTCTACTGCAGCCAGGAGCTGCTGCGTCTCTTCGAGGCGGCGGGCTATCCGCAGCAGCTGCGTGACGACGGCAGCCTCTATGAGATAAAGACCAACCTTTGGACCATCACCGATGAGCAGGCCGCCTTCGACCCGCACCTGAGGATAAAGCGCACCCAGCAGGAGAAGTGGAACGACGCCGACTTCGCCGCCTCCTGCGCCGAATACATCAAGAAACAGGAGGAAGCTCACAAATGAACGACAGCATCATAAGGCCGAGCCGCAAGTCGCCCGAGTACATGCCCTCGGTTTACAGCAACACCCCCGAGATGCGCGCAAGGGACCTGCCCGGCATGGTCTCCGTGAACATGAAGGACCTGTTCCCCTGCCTGCCCGACGCCCTGTACGTCGACGACAACGACGACGTCACCATCTTTGACAAGCTCACCCGCGAGGCGCTCGAGCGTGTGGACATGAGCTCCATCACCCCGGAGACCTCCGTGAACATTGTCTGCTCCGAGCACGGCTTCTGCATCTGCGGCGGCAAGCCCTATGTCCAGATGCTCAAGACTTTGCGCGACGTGGTCATCGAAAAGACGGGCTGCATCGACCTGCGTCTGCGTGTGGTCATGTGGCGCACGCCGAAGGAGGGCCAGGAGGCCGTCGAGTTCTACAACCTCAAGGAGGAGTTCGACAACAACGTCGACTACGTCTGGTGCTACGACAAGGCCGTGCCCATCGAGACGCGCATCGGCACCTTCTACGGCCTCGACAAGGTCTACGACGCGGACAAGTTCATTTACGCCTACTATGACGACCCGCGCGAGATCTACTGCCACAAGATGTACCGCAAGTCCTTCAAGGCCTTCACCATGAACATGGCGCGCTACGAGACGCGCTCCATCTTCCACAAGAGCATGGGCGACGGCCTCACGAACAGCAACGCCTCCGACATCATCCCGCTGTCCATCTTCGACTCCGACTTCGTGCAGGGCAAATACGCCTTCTCCTGCTTTTTGACCTCGGCGCCGACGGGCATCTGCGGCATTGAGGCGGACAACGACCTCTACGCCCTCGATGAGCGCGTGAGCTCCCACTCGCTCAAGAATTTCGCCCTGCCCTACCACCTCTACCGCAGCCTCGAGGACTTCAACGTCATCGTCGAGGGCGGCCGCTGGGTCTGGTACATGCATGGCGGCGGCATCATCGACGGCGCGCTCTTCAACGGCTACAAGGACTTCATGGACCTCGACGACAACGTCGTGGCGCCCTACGGCGGCGTGATGACCCAGGCCCCTGGCCTGAAGTCGGCCATCATCAACCAGTGCTGGTACGGCATAACCTTCACCGCCGGTGCGGGCATGCCCGTCATCGTCGTGGGCGACGAGCTCGCGGAGAACTTTGCCCACAAGGATGTCATGGCCAAGTACTTCTTCATGATGCCCGGCGCAAAAAAGGCCGCGACATTGCCCGAGGCGGTGGAGATGAGCCGCCAGATCTCCGGAGGGGACAACTTCCTCGTCTTTGACGGCAGCTTCGGCTACGTCAACTGCTCCCGCAGCATGGCCGAACAGCTCATCGCCAAGGCCCCGGCCATCCAGGAGAAGGTCGAGAAGGAGCTCTATCCCAAGTACATGAAGCAGCGCGGCTTCGAAATAAAGTAAAACGGCGCAGGCCGGGGCTGCACAAGTCGGCGGTCCCGGCTATTTTAAACTGTAAGGCAGGGATAACATATGGATAAGCAGGAACTCACGAGCCTCCTGGAGTCCGTCGCCGCGGGCAGGGTCACGCCGGACGAGGCGGCATTGCAGCTCAAGCTCGAGCCCTTCCACGAGGTGGGCGGCTACGCCCGCGTGGACTTCCACCGCGGCATCCGCCAGGGCGTGCCGGAGGTCATCTACGGCGAGGGCAAGACGAAGGAGCACATCCTCGGCATCGCGCGCACGATGCTGGAAAACGGCCAGAGCACGGTGCTCATCACCCGGCTCTCGCAGGAGAAGGCGGACTATATCGCAAAGGAGCTGCCAATAGACTACAACGAGCTGGCCCGCACCGGCCTGCTCGGCAAGATGCCGGAGCCCTCCGGCCTGGGCAAGATCCTGGTCGCCACGGGCGGCACGAGCGATATCCCCGTCGCGGAGGAGGCCGCCGTCACGGCAGAAGCCCTCGGAAACGAGGTACAGCGCCTCTACGACGTCGGCGTGTCCGGCATCCACCGGCTGCTGGGCAACATGGAGTACGTCATGAGCGCCAAGGTCATCATCGCCGTGGCGGGCATGGAGGGCGCCCTGCCCTCGGTCATAGGCGGGCTTGCGGACTGCCCGGTCATCGCCGTGCCGACGAGCATAGGCTACGGCGCCTCCCTCGGCGGCATAGCGGCCCTGCTGAGCATGCTCAACTCCTGCGCCAGCGGCGTCTCCGTCGTGAACATAGACAACGGCTTCGGCGCGGGCTATATGGCCAGCATGATAAACCACCTCGGCAAATGAGAGGGGGAGAACGATGAAACTGCTCTATTTCGACTGCTTCATGGGCGCTGCGGGCGACATGCTGATGGGCGCGCTCGTCTCCCTGCTGCCGGAGCCGGAGAGCTTTGCAGAGCGCATGAACGCCCTGCTCGGCGGCCGGGCGCAGCTCTCCTGTGCGCGGGACGAGAAGTGCGGCATCTCCGGCATGCACGTTACCGTGACGGTAAACGGCAGGGAGGAGGACGAGCACAGCCATCAGCACCACGACCACCATCACCACACCAGCGCCGGCGAGATCTGCGGCATGATAAACGCCCTTGACGTGCCCGACAAGGTGAAGTCGGACGCCAAGGGCGTGTTCGGCCTCGTCGCCGAGGCCGAGAGCCGTGTGCACGGCAGACCGGTGGAGAACATACACTTCCACGAGCTGGGCACGCTGGACGCCCTGGCGGACGTGCTGGGCGTGTGCCTCCTGATGCACGAGCTAGCGCCGGAGCGGGTCTGCGCCTCTCCTGTGAACGTGGGCAGCGGGATGGTGAGCTGCGCACATGGTCTGCTCCCGGTGCCCGCCCCGGCCACGGAACTGCTGCTGCGGGGCGTGCCCATATATTCGGGCGGCGTCGAGGGCGAGCTCTGCACCCCCACGGGAGCGGCACTGCTCAGGCACTTTGTGGACGAGTTCTGCCGCCTGCCCGCCATGCGTGTGAAGGCCGCCGGTTACGGCACGGGAAAAAAGGATTTTCCGGCCGCAAACGTGGTGCGTGCCATGCTGGGCGAGGCACTTTGAGACGCTTTACTTCTGTGCGACAGCCCCGGCTTGCCCGTGGCTCTTCTCCCAGAGGCTGTCCGCCGTGGGCTTCCAGTTTGCCGCATAGGCCTCGCACTTGTCGCAGAGGTGGTCGACCGTCTCCGGGGACTGCAGGTCCGTGGACTTGGCGCCGGATTTCTTGACCATCTCACGCAGGCGCTCCGGGTTCTCAAGCATGGGGCAGGGGCGCAGCATGTTCTCGTTGAAGGGCTGGCCGTCGTGATAGGCCATGAAGAGCGGGCTCTTGAGCGCGTCGAGCAGCGAACAGTCGTGGATGTTCACGTTGGAGTAGTGTATGAACACGCAGGGCTCTACGTCGCCAGCAGCGTTGATGTGGAGATAGCTCCTGCCGCCCGCAATGCAGCCGCCGACGGACTCGGCGTCGTTCTGGAAGTCCATGCTGAAGATGGGCTTGGTCTTGCGGAAGGCGCGGATGCGCTCGTACACGGTCTTGCGCTGTTCGGGCGTGGGCAGCAGCTCCGGCACGGCGTCGTTGCCGACGGGCATGTAGTGGAAGAACCACACGAAAAGCGCCCCGGCCTCGATCATCATGTCGAAGTATTCCTCGCTGCTTATGTCGTTGTAGTTGGCGCTGGTGTAGCAGGTGGAGATGCCGAAGGGCAGCTTGTGCGCCTTGAGCAGGGCCATGGTCTTTTTTACCTTGCCGAACACGCCCTCGCCCCGGCGGCCGTCGTTGGCCTGCTCAAAGCCCTCGAGGCTGATGGCGGGGACGAAGTTCTTTACACGCAGCATCTCCCGGCAGAAGTCCTCGTCGATGAGCGTGCCATTGGTGAACACCAGGAACTCGCAGTCCGGATGCATCTCGCAGATGCGGATGAGGTCGGCCTTGCGCACCATGGGTTCGCCGCCGGTGTATATGTACATGTGGGTGCCGAGCTCCTTGCCCTGGCGGATGATGCTGTCGATGGTGTCGAGGTCGAGGTTCAGGTTGTGCCCGTACTCCGCAGCCCAGCAGCCGGTGCAGTGCAGGTTGCAGGCCGAGGTGGGGTCGAGCAGGATAGCCCAGGGCACGTTGCAGCCCTCGCGCTTGCTCACCTCGGCGTGCTTCGCACCGCCGAGGAGGGAGGCGTTGATGATGAAGTTTTCAAGAAAAGCCCCGCGAACACCGGGATCGAGCTCGAAGATCTTCCTCACGAGCTGACGCCAGTTTCCGTCCGGGTCCTCCAGCGCCTTGCGCACCGTGCGGCGCTGCGGGCCGAAAAGGTCGTCCTTGTCGAATTTGTCTGCCCAGTCCATCAGCTTGGGCAGATTTTTTTCGGGCTCGCTCTCAAGATATTTCAGCGCCTGCCTGACCGCCGCCGTCTGTACGGTTTCCTTGATAGACATCTCTGTTATCTCCTTTATCTCACAAATTTGAAGCTCACGATGTTTCGCGTTCGAGCTGTCATTACACATAAATAAGTAATGAGTTACCTATTACGATAAAAAGCGAGCAGTGGCTCCGAAAGGCATCCTCGGCACACCGCCCGGGAATATGGTCTTTGCGCTGGGGCTATTCCGTATCTATGTTCCTGATTATCATGTCGGCCAGACGTATAACGTCCGACCTCTGCTCGGCTGTGAAGCCCCGGCAGAGCTCGGCGAGGACGTCCTCGTCGTGGGAGAGTATCATTTTATGGATGCCGGACGATTTTTCCGTGCAGGTTATCTTCTTGTATCTCCGGTCCACGGCGCTGGGGACGCAGCGGATGAAGCCCTTGCTCTCAAGCCGCCCTCGATGCGTTCCAGGTCGTTCTGGTGAATCTCCCCGCTGCCGGCCTCCTCCATGCGGCTTACCGAGCTGAGCACACGCAGCTGCACCGACGTCAGACCCATCGCCCCGGCCTTTTCGTCCATCTTTTTGTTGAATGCCCTGCTGATGATGGCTATCTTCAAACCAAAAGGCCGTGTATCCGGCATCGTATCACTCCAAAATAAGTAACTGATTACATATAATATAATTATATACGCCGCCGGCCTTTTGTCAAGGCCGGCGGCGTCCCTGTCATATCCTCTGCTTGCGGAAGGCGGAGGGGGTGATGCCCTCGCGGCTTTTGAAAAGATAGAGGAAGTGGTTGGTGTTCGGAATGCCCACCAGCTGGCCTATCTCGGCTATGGACCGGCGGGAGTCTACGAGGAGACCTTTGGCTTTGTCGAGGCGGATGCCGATGAGGTAGTCGTTCGGGCTCTTGCCGACATAGCGCTTGAATTCGCGGGACATGTGGAACTTGCTGATGTTGAAGATGTGGGAAAGGTCGTCGAGCGAGATGTTCCGGCTGTAATTGCGGTCGAGATAGCTCTGGATGGCGACGATGATGTCCGGGACTATGACCTGCTTGGCCGAGGTGCTCACGACCGCAAGGTCGACCTCCACAAAGAGACTCAGCAGCAGGTGGGCAAAGACGGAGTCCGGGTCAGGACTGGCGTCCGTCCGTGCGCTGAGCAGCTGCCAGATGAGGGAGCGGAAGCGCGAGCCCGCGCCGAAGGTGAGTTGAATGATGCCGTCTTCGTTGAGCCTGCGGCAGGTCTCGGCAAATAGGTGGGAGCTCATCCGCCCCTGGACTCGGACGAAGGCGCACTCCCAGACCTGACCGGGGCTGGCGCGGTAGTGGAGGCGGCGGCTGCAATCGAGCCAGACACAGTCGTATTTCCGGCACTTTATTCCCCGCCCATTCACCACCACCTCGCCCTCGCCGAGCAGGGAATAGCACAGCAGCGTGGCGTCCTCGGAATAGACGTTGATGCCGCTGGTGGAGAGCGTGGCGGAGGAGAGGCGAATGAGCCCGATGCCGGAGCCTGGGTCGAGCTGCTGATAGGAGGAGACGAAGCGCGAATACTTCATCTCGATTCCGGCACCGGAGGAGCCGGAGGACATGACCTCGTGGAAGTCGCCGGATTCCTCCATGGAGTGGGCCATGAAGAGTTCAAGGTATTCCTCCTCGCCTCCGTCGGGCTCGGCAAGGTCCTCGGGCTCCACCGCCATTTCAAGGAATGCCGCAAGGTATTCCTCCTCGCCGGCGGCGCTGTCAGCTATGAGATAATTTCTTCCGATGAAGGCGTCCACCCCCTTGACTGTGAAAGCAAAATATAGAGAAAAGTGCGGATAAAGGTTAGCACGATTGAAAAGACCGAACCAATGGACCCCACTTAAGGCCAAAAGCAGCCCGGCTAAGAGGCTGCGGAACGGCTTCGTTTTTTTATACAAGTTCATTATAAAATATTTGCGCAATATCGTCAACTAAAGAAAAATGAATAAATTATGACCTCTAAAAGTCACATGCAACGGAATATTGCCGCAAATCTACATATCTTGCTATTTCGAGATAGTCAACTATTTAACGGAGCAAGAAATAGAGGATATGCAGCATCATTCTTAATTGAGTTTGAATGACAAAAATAAGATAATCATGCTGAAAGCGGACCCGGACAGGGCAGCGATAATAAATTAACGGGAGGAATAGACATGACGTTCAACTTCACGGAAGAACAAATTATGATCCGCGACATGGTAAGGGAATTTACCAAGAAGGAAGTCGAACCCCGTGACAAATGGATGGACGAGAACGGCTTTGACTACGAGCTGCATAAGAAGCTGACGCAGGCCGGCCTCATGGGAATACACCTGGACGAGAAGTACGGCGGCGGCGGAGACGCGGTCACGAGCATCATCGTCATCCACGAGATAGCCAAGGGCAGCGCCTCCGAGGCTCTGTTCCTGGACGCCAACTGGCTGGCTGCCGACCTCATCCTCTACCACGGCACCGAGGCGCAGAAGGACAAGTATCTGCCCCAGGCCGCCCAGGGCAAGATCTTCGCCTTCGGCCTGACCGAGTCCTGCGCGGGCTCCGACGCCGCCGGCATCAAGTCCACCGTGGTCCCCGCCGATGACGGCGGCTGGATCCTCAACGGCGGCAAGGCCTGGATCACCAACTCCGGCGTCGCCGACTACTACATAATCCTCGCCAAGACCGACCCCAACGCTGGCTCCAAGGGCATTTCCGCCTTCATCGTCCCGAAGGACGCCGAGGGTCTGACGATAGGCAAGTTCGAGGACAAGATGGGCATGCGCGGAAGCGCCACCTGCGAGCTCTCCTTCGACAACATCCACCTGCCGGCCGACGCTCTGCTCGGTTCTCTGGGCATGGGCTTCAAGATGGCCATGCAGGCTCTGGACGGCGCCCGAATCAGCATCGGCGCCATCGCCGCGGGCCTTGCCGAGCACGCCATGACCATCGCCAAGAACTACGCCAACGAGCGCGTGGCCTTCGGCAAGCCCATCGGCAAGTTCGAGGGCATCCAGTTCAAGTTTGCTGACATGTCCGCCGAGATCCGCGCAATGGAGCTCATGACCTACGACACCGCCCGCATGAAGGTCGAGGGCAAGCGCCACA
>CAUAHS010000028.1 GCA_958428885.1 uncultured Eubacteriales bacterium | reverse complement strand
TTCTTGCGGAAGTGCCGGATTTTGTGGGTCTAAGACTTTCTTTGCGTAAACTCGGGTGAAAGGAGGTCTTGGATGGATATATTTGCTAGCGTCAAGGCGCGGGTCGGGGTTCGGGAGGCGGCGGAGAGGTATGGGGTCCGGGTGGACGGGCGTGGGATGGCGCGGTGTCCGTTCCACGATGACCGGCGGCCGAGCCTATATGTGGACGGCGGCCACTTCCACTGTTTCGCCTGTGGGGCGCATGGGGACTGCATCGACTTTGCGGCCCGGCTCTTTCGGCTCTCGCCACTTGAAGCGGCGCGGAAGCTGGCGGCGGACTTTGAGACGGCTCAGGAAAAACCGAAGAAACACGACGAAGCACAGCGGCTCGGGAAAGACGAGCGGCTGTGCTTTTTGCGTTTATCCGAGCATTGCCGGGCGCTCAGGCGGCGTAGGTCCGAGCTTGCGCCGAGAAGACCGGGCGACGACTTTGACGCGCGCTTTGCGGCGGCCTGCAGGGAGCTTGAATACGCGGAGTATCTGCTCGACGAGCTGACCCTTGGCGACGCCGGGGCGCGGGCGGAGGCGGCCCGGCTGGCGCGGGACTTGAAAATGGAGGTATGAGACTTTGGAAGACAGGCACGAAAACACGTCCGAGGGCGCAAGGCTGCCCTCCTGGTACGACGGGAAGAAAATAGACGAGGTGCAGTTTTGCTCCGACTTCCTGGGGCGGCACCCGATGAAATGTGTGCGCGGGCGGCTCTTCACGGTGGACGGCGCGGTGGAGGACGAGGGCGAGATAAGCCGGATGATACTTGAGGAGGTCTCGGGCTGTCTGAGCTCCGGCATCTCCAAGGCGGTGACGAATCTGCTCGCGGCGCTCAAGCTCATGGCCTATTCCCCTCCCCTGCCCATCGAGCACGACCGCATCCATGTGGCCAACGGCACCTATTTCCTGAACGGCAGCTTTACGGAGGACAAGGCCTGGTGCAGCAACCGGCTGAAGGTGCGCTACGAGCCGAACGCCCCGAAACCAGAGCGCTGGCTGGGCTTCCTCTCCGAGCTGCTGGAGCCGGAGGACATCCCCACCCTGCAGGAGTACCTGGGCTACTGCCTCATACCCTCTACCAAGGGGCAGAAGATGCTGCTGCTCATCGGCAAGGGCGGCGAGGGCAAGAGCCGCATCGGGCTCGTCATGCGCTCGCTGCTCGGCGACAGCATGAATATGACCAGCATACAGAAGGTGGAGAACAACCGCTTCAGCCGCGCCGACCTCGAAAACAAGCTGCTGATGGTGGACGACGACATGGATATGGCCGCCCTGCCCAAGACGAACTATATCAAGTCCATCGTCACCGCCGAGTGCAAGATGGACCTTGAGCGCAAGGGCGTGCAAAGCTACCAAAGCCGCCTCTACGCGCGCTTCCTCTGCTTCGGCAACGGGGCGCTGACAGCGCTGCATGACCGCTCCGACGGCTTCTTCCGTCGGCAGATCGTGCTGACGACCAGGGACCGGCCCGCGGGGCGGGTGGACGACCCCTTTCTCGCCGAGAAGCTGGCGGACGAGGCGGAGGGCATCTTTCTCTGGTGCCTCGAGGGGCTGAACCGGCTGCTCGCGAACAACTACCAGTTCAGCCTCAGCGGTAAGGCGCGGGAGAATGTTGAGACGGTGAAGCGCAGCAGCAACAACGTCATCGAGTTCCTGCGCTCCGAGGGCTACATCCGCTTCCGGGCCGACGCAGAGGCCAGCTCGCGGGCACTGTACGAGGCCTACAAGCTCTGGTGCGAGGACAACGTGCGCAAGCCGCTCTCTGCAAACCGACTCAGCTCGGAGCTTGCGCAGAACGAGGCGCTCTACAAGGTGGAGGCCACAAACAACATCTACGCCGCCGGGAAGCGGGTGCGGGGCTTTGTGGGCATCGAGGTGCTGGCAAGGCCCTCGTTTCTCAGGCGGTGAACGGAAAAGCGCTGTACGTACTGTACGGTACGTACGGCGCTTGCAGCTTTCAGAACACAGAATGGAGGGATATCAATGCCGAAGCCGCAGTATGCGATACTGCGTTTTGCAAAATACAAGGGCCCCGGCGTTCACGACATCGAGGCCCACAATGAGAGGCGGAAAGAGAAGTACGCGAGCAACCCGGACATCGACACGGGACGCAGCGGGCTGAACTTTCACCTGGCAGAGCCCGCCGGGCGCTACCGCCAGGAGGCCGAACGGCTCATCCGCGAGGCGGGCTGCCGCACGCGCAAGGACAGCGTCCGGGTGGTGGAGGTGCTCGTCACGGCGAGTCCGGAGTTTTTCGAGGGGCGGTCAGAGGCCGGGGTCAGGGAGTTTTTTGAGCGGGCCATGGAGTTTATAGGCCGGCGCCAGGACTCCGGGACCTTTCTCTCCGCCGTGGTACACATGGACGAGAAGACGCCGCACATGCATCTCTGCTTCGTGCCGCTGACCTCCGACGGGCGGCTGAGCGCGAAGGAGATAGTCGGGAACAAAAAGAAGCTCGGCGAGTGGCAGGACGCCTTCTGGACACACATGGCTGTGGCCTACCCCGAGCTGGAGCGCGGCGAGAGCGCCGGCGAGACCGGGCGCGAGCACATCCCGCCCCGGCTCTTCAAGCAGATGACCCGCCTGACGCGGCAGAAGCAGAAGCTGGACGCGCTGCTCTCCGACGTGAAGCTCGGCAACTACAAAGAGCGCATCCGCCAGATCGCCGCCCTGCTCGACAGGTACATTCCGGACGTCGAGCGCATGGGCACGGAGCTCAAAAAGTACAAAGCCGCCTTCGACAGTGCCGGAGCTGAGCTCAAGGCGCTCCGCTCGGAGAGCGCCCTCAAGAAGCTGAGGGATAACCAGCTCCGGCGCAATTACGAGGAGGCGCTGGCCGTCATCGGAAGGCTCCCGCCGGAGGTGCTGAGGCAGTATCAGGGCCGCAGCACAGCGCGGGAGCACAAAACTGTGAGCAAATAAAGGAGGTAATGCCTATGGCAAAAGACGTTCCCATCTGGGAAAAGAGCAATTTGACCCTTGAGGAGGCCGCGGCCTATTCCGGCATCGGCACTGGCAAGCTTCGAGAGCTCACGAACGAGAAGGGCTGCAGTTTCGTCCTCTGGGTGGGAAACAAACGGCTCATAAAGAAGCGGCTCTTTGACAGCTACATAGAGCAGGCCTATTCCATCTGATATTTGCAGATTATTCATAGAAAAAAGGGCGCCGGTGTGGTATCATTTGTATGTCACACCGGCGTTCCTTTTGCCTTGAAAGGAGCACGGACATGAGCAATAAACGCAAAGACCACAAAGGCCGCCTCCTGAGAACGGGAGAAAGCCAGAGAGGAGACCTGATCTACCAATACAGATACACAGACCTGTGCGGCAAGCGCCGCAGCATCTACGACTCAGACCTTCAGGGGCTGCGCCGCAAGGAGAAGGAACTGCAAAGGCAGCTCGACGACGGAATCGACTATGAGGCCGGGCAGATAACGGTGCTCGAGCTGCTGAAAAGATACGTCAGCTTAAAGCAGGGCGTGCGCCACAACACGCGGATGGGCTACAAATTTGTGCTGAACTTAGTTGCCAAGGAGGAGTTCGGCAACCGCAGGATATGCACGGTCAAGGTCTCAGACGCCAAGCTGTGGTTCCTGAAGCTGCAGCAGGACGGCAAGGGTTACAGCACCATCACCAGCGTCCGCGGCGTTGTGAAGCCGGCATTCCAGATGGCCTGCGACGAGGACGCCATACGCAAGAACCCCTTTATCTTTAAGCTGACAGACGTGGTGCCGAATGACTCCGAGCGCCGCATCGCCTTGACCGAGGAACAGCTCAGGACCTGGATGGACTTCATCCGGCAGGACGAGACCTATTCCAAGTACTATGACGAGTTTGTCGTGCTGCTGGATACAGGCCTGCGCGTCAGTGAGTTCTGCGGTCTGACACGCAAAGACCTGGACTTCAAGAACCGGCGCATCCGGGTGGACCATCAGCTCCTGCGCGAGCTGGGCGGCAAATACCATGTGGAGGCTACAAAGACCGCCAGCGGCATCCGCTACATCCCAATGACCGACGCGGTGTACCGGAGCCTCAACAATATGCTCGCAAACCGCCCGAAGGTCACAGTTGAACCAGTGGTGGACGGGCTGACGGGCTTCATCATGCTCGACAAGAACGGCAGGCCCAAGGTGGCGCTGCACATCGAAAACGAGCTGCGCTGGGCCATGAAAAAGTACCGCAAGCTGCACCCGGACAAGCCCCTGCCGCACATCACGCCCCACGTGTTCCGGCACACCTTCTGCACAAACTACGCCAACGCCGGTATGGACATCAAGAACCTGCAATACCTGATGGGCCACTCCGACGCGGGCGTGACGCTGAACGTGTACACCCACGCGAGCTACTCTCACGCGGCGAGTCAGATGGTCAGCCTGGGGCGCTCCTGGTCTGAAGTACCGGCGCTTAAAACGGCGGACTGCGCCGCCGTTTGCTGAGCTTTTACTGCGCCATTTACTACACCAAACGGCCCAAAAGCGGCGCAGACCTATGGAGATTTACGGAAGTTTAAAAGAAATGATTTGTTTGTAATATCCTCGAATTGCAAGGATATACAGGCTTTTGGAGGCTTACAGGGACCATGATTAAAGTGCTGATCACGTGCCACGGCAATATTTGCCGCAGCCCGATGGCGGAGTTTGTGTTTCGGGATGTGGCGGCGAAGGCGGGGGTTGAGGTGGAGGTGGCCTCGGCGGCGACTAGTGCGGAGGAGATCGGGAACCCCGTATATCCGCCGGTGCGGAGGCTGCTCTTAGAGCACGGGCTCGACCCCTCGGGGAAGACGGCTAGGCAGCTCAGGCGCTCCGAATACGGCGACTGGGACCTCATCGTCGGCATGGACAGCGCCAACATCCGCAACATGAACCGCATCTTCGGCGGCGACCCGGAGCGCAAACTCATCCGCCTCCTCGACCTCACGCCCCTCAAGCGCGACGTCGCTGACCCCTGGTACACCCGCGACTTTGACGCCTGCTGGGACGACATCAACCTCGGCTGCCGCGCGCTGCTCGAGCGCGTGCGCAGCATGTGACGTGCGGCTGTTTTCCTTGACGCGCGGGGGTAATGGTTATAGAATATAGTATCTCAAGTTGAGCGTATTGGAGGAACAGCTTTGAAGAAGAGAAAACCGGCGGCGTTTATTCCGATATACGCCTTTGCACTGGGCTGGATAGTCTGTGCGTTTTTCATTCCGATGTACACCCTCGGCGGGCTTGTGGGCAGCGCCGCCGTTTCGGCTGCGGTGGCGGTCGTGGCCTGGTACACGGCCAAAATGATACTCGCCCGCAAACCTGCGGAGCCCGAACCTGAGCCTGAACCGGTCAAGAAGGAGGAGCCCGCCCTCAGTCCCGAGGTGCAGGCCATAATTGACGACGGCAAACGCGCGATAAAAGAGATGGGCAGGCTCTACACCTCCATCAAAAACAACGATATTCGCCGCCGCATCAATGAACTCATGCGGATTTCGGATAAAATAGTCCAGGACGCAGTGGACGACCCCTCAGACGTGCCGCAGATACGCAAGTTCCTGGACTACTACCTCCCCACCACGATAAAGCTGCTCAACGCCTACGACCGCATGAGCGACCAGGGCATCGAGGGCGAGAATCTCTCGAAGTCCATGTCCAGCATCGAGGACATGCTCGACACGGCGATAGACGCCTTCAAAAAGCAGCTCGACTCGCTCTTTGCCAACCAGGCGCTGGATATCGAGACGGACATCAGCGTCATGAACCAGATGCTGGCCCGCGAGGGCCTCTCCGACGACGACGCGGACGTGATAATCAAGACCGCGCGCTCGGGGAATTCGGATTGAGAAAGGACAGTTGTTGAAGATGGACGAAAACAAGGAATTCATCCCCTCCCTCACGCTCGACCCCAACGCCGCCTCCGCCGCCGCGGTGCAGATGCCGGAGGAGCCTGCGGCGCCCGTCATGGAGCAGAAGAAGGACGTGCCCGTTGAGAAGCTCGAGCTCGAGCGCCTCTCCCCTGCCGAGCAGGCCGCGGTCAAGGAGTTTGCAAAGCAGATAGACGTCACGAACTCCGAGCAGGTGCTCAACTACGGTTCCGCCGCGCAGAAGAACATCGCTGATTTCTCCGACGCCGCGCTCAGCAAGGTCCGCACCAAGGACCTTGGCGAGGTTGGCGACGAGCTCTCCGACCTCGTTATTCAGCTCCAGGGACTGGACTTTGACGAGAGCGAGAAGAAGGGCTTCCTCGGCTTCTTCAAGAAGCAGCGCCAGAGCATCGCCGCGCTCAAAGCCCAGTATGACAAGGCCGAGGTCAACGTGGACAAGATCTCCGCCGAGCTGGAGAAGCACGAGCGCACGCTGATGAAGGACATCGCGATGATGGACAAGATGTACGAGATGAACCAGCAGTACCACAAGGAGCTGACCATGTACATCATCGCCGGCAAGCTCCGCTGCAAGGAGCTGCGTGAGACTGAGCTGCCCCGTTTGCAGCAGGCGGCGCAGGAGTCCGGCAAGACCGAGGACGCCCAGGCTGCGAACGACTATGCCAACATGCTCGGCAGATTTGAAAAGAAGCTGCACGACCTGGAGCTGACGCGCATGGTCTCCGTCCAGATGTCGCCGCAGATCAGGATGATACAGTCCAACGACTCGGTCATGGCCGAGAAGATACGCTCCTCCATCGTGAACACCATCCCGCTCTGGAAGAGCCAGATGACCCTTGCGCTAACGCTGCACCACTCGCAGCAGGCCATGGAGGCCCAGCGCGACGTCAACGAGATGACGAACCGTCTGCTCCAGGCCAACGCCGAAAAGCTGCACCAGGGCAGCGTGGAGATAGCCAAGGAGTCCGAGCGCGGCATCGTGGACATCGAGACGCTGCAAAAGACCAACCAGGAGCTCATCAGCACGCTGGAGGAGGTCCGGCAGATACAGGCCGACGGCGCAAAGAAGCGCGCGGAAGCCGAGGTCGAGCTTGGCCGCATCGAGGGCGAGCTGAAGCAGAAACTGCTTGAACTGAGAGGCTGATATGTACAAGAGATCGCTCAAACACCCGATAACCGCGCTGCTCATCGCCATACTCGCCTGCGGGTTCGCCATTGTGATGAACACGCAGATGAAGCTCGGCGAGCGCGTTCAGGCTGTCGAGGACGGCTTTTTCACCTCCGTTGCCGGCGAGCGGAGCATATACTCCCGGCTGGAGGAGAAGCTGGACGCGGCAAACGGGCTCTGGACCGAACTCGAGGGCGTTGACTCCGGCGCTGCTCAGACGCTCTCCGACGCCCGCAGCGGCCTGCTCACGGCCTATGAGAGCCGCGACATCGCCGCTATGTACGACGCGAACACGGAGCTGGACAAGGCCTATGCTGACGCGGTAAAGGCCCTCGACGGCGCCGAGCTCGACGAGAACACGCAGAGCGCGCTGGACGACTACACCACCAACTACGAGGGTGCGCAGAAGATGATAGAGCAGAACAGCTACAACAGCAGCGTGCTGGAGTTCATGCGCTCCACCTTCAACAAGTTCCCCGCATCCGAGCTTGCGGATTTCGCCGGCGTTGAGCCGCCGGTGAGCTTTGAATAACCAGGAGATTTGACGGATGAAACGTATTTTTTCCCTTGTCATCGCCCTGCTGCTCCTGCCCGTCATGGCCCTCGGCGCACTTGCCGCGGACGTGCCGGAGCCGAGCTCCGACTTCTACGTCTACGACGGCGCAGGGACGCTGAGCGAATCCACCAAGGAGCTCATTCTCAACGCCAGCGGACCGCTCGAGAAGTACTGCGACGGAGCGCAGATAGTAGTCGTCACCATCGACTACCTGCCCTCGGGCTACGACTCCGAGCAGTACGCCAACCTGCTCTTCAACAGCTGGGGCGTCGGCAGCTCCAGCGCCAACAACGGCCTGCTTCTGCTGCACGTCGTCAAGGAGGACCGCGGCTGGCTCGCCGTCGGCGCAGGGATCTCGAATCAGATGACCGGCGACTATGCCGACTCGCTCATGAATGAGTACTTCTGGCCATATTCCGACGCCGGGGAGTACGATGAGGCGGTGGCGACGCTCTTCCCCCACCTTGTGGACTTCTTTGCGGAGCTGTACAGCACGAATCAGCTCTACGGCGGCACCGGCACCGTCTCCAACGGCGGCAGCGTGCCAAACTACAACGGCGGCAGCGCTCCTGACTACAGCGGCGGTTATTACGACGACTATTACAACGACTACTATTACGACCGCGGACCCAGCCTGGGCTCGGTAATCGCGGTGCTCTTTGTCGTGTTCATCGTCGTGCTGGCACTGGTGAATTCCACCGGCCGCAGGCGGTATTACCGCAGCTACGGCGTCTGGCCGACATTCTTCTTCTGCGGCGGCCCCGGTCCGAGGGGACCGCGAGGTCCCCGTCCTCCCCACGGTCCCGGCCCCGGTCCCGGCGGCTTCGGCGGAGGAGGAGGCTTCCGCGGCGGCGGCTTTGGCGGGGGCGGTTTCTCCGGCGGAGGCGGCTTCCATGGTGGCGGCTTCGGCGGAGGCGGCCACGCCGGCGGCGGTGGCGGCGGCAGACGCTGAAAGCCGTCAACACAAGGCAAAATCGGCCTTGCTCCTTTCACGAGAGCAAGGCCGATTTTTTATTCCTGTTCACAGCAATATCAGAGACAGCGGGATGAGCACGACCAGAGCCGCAACGTTAGCGGCGGTGAACCAGAGCAGGTACTTCCCCGCCCGAGCTCCCGGCGTTGCGCAGTAGAGCTTGAAGGAGATGAGGCTCGCCAGCGAGGCTATGAGCGTGCCGAGACCGCCGACATCGACGCCGAGGAGCAGGCCCTTCCAGTCATTCGTGAAGCCCGCGAGCAGCACGGCGGCGGGCACGTTGCTTATGACCTGGCTGGCCAGCAGACTGGTGAAGAAGGAGCTGCCGTCCAGCATCCCCGAGAGCGCATCGTTGACCGCCGGTATGTTGCCGATGTTCCCGGCAAAGATGAAGAAGAACACAAAGGTCAGCAGCAGGCAGTAGTCCACCTGTTTGAGTGCAGCGCGGTCAGCCAACAGCAGCGTCACGAGGACAACCACCGTCACCGCACCGTAGTGTACGACGCGCATAACCGCCAGCAGGCAGAACACAAACAGCACAATACACAGTGCCAGCCTCTTGTGGTGCGTTATCTCTGCCCGCTCACCGAAGTTGACCTCTATACCGCCCTTCGGGCCGAACACCACCGCCAGCACGAGCAGTACAAGGCTTGCGCCGGCTATCGGCAGCACCGCGCCGAAAAACTCGCCCGTCGGCACCGAATAGCGCGCGTATATAAAGAGGTTCTGCGGATTCCCCACGGGCGTCGCCATGCTGCCCAGGTTCGCCGCCACGGTCTGGAGCACGATGACGGGTATCAGCCGGTCCGTCCTCCCTATCGCGTTCAATATCAGCACGGCAAAGGGCACAAAGGTGATGAGCGACACGTCGTTCGTCACGAGCATGGAGGTGAAAAACGGCAGCAGCACAAGTATCAGCGTGACCCGCAGCAGACTTCCCCGCCCCGAGAGCAGACGCTGCGCCAGGACGGCGAAAAGTCCGCAGCCCTTTAGCCCGTCCACGACCGCCATCAGGCAAAACAGCAGGCAGAGCACCCGCAGGTCTATGTAGTCAGCATACTCCGGCCCGGGCGGGACCGCCAGCATCGACAAAAGCGCCGCAGCGGCCGATATCACCAGCACAGGCTCGCGGCGAAAAAACGCAGTAACGCCTTTCAAAGCGTGACCTCCCCACTCAAAATCCGCGTAACATGATAACACTCCGGGCGAAAATGTCAATAGTTACACGCGTTTGCTTGAGTTTTCGTCCCAAAAGCGCTATAATTTCGCTTGGGAGGGATGCACTCTTGGCAGACGAGATGACCTTGCGCGCCATCGCCCATGTGAGGAGCGATTTCGGCAGCAAATTTGGAATACCGCGCCAGAGCGGAGTTGTGCCTGAGCTCGAGGCGGACATCGTGTTCACGCCCGAGTTCCGCAGTGTCGACGCCCTTCGTGGGCTTGAGGACTGCTCGCACATCTGGCTCATCTGGCAGTTCTCCGGCAATCTGCGGGAGGGTTGGCAGCCCACGGTGCGCCCGCCGAGGCTGGGCGGCAACGAGCGCCGGGGCGTTTTCGCCACGCGTTCACCCTTCAGGCCGAACCCCCTCGGCCTCTCCTGTGTCCGTCTAGGCGGCATAGACCTGCACACGTCGGAAGGTCCCGTGCTGCACATCCTCGGCGCCGACCTGATGGACGGCACACCCGTGTTTGACATCAAGCCCTATGCGCCGTACACGGACTGCATCCCGGACGCCTCGGGCGGCATCGCCCGCGCGGGCTGGGAGCGGGAGCTGGAGGTGCGGTGCAGCGACGAGCTGCTCTCCGTCCTGCCGGAGGGCAAGCGAGCTGCCGCCCTCGCCGTGCTGGCCGAGGACCCTCGTCCGGCGTATCAGTCCGCACCCGACAGGGTCTACGGAATGACTTTTGCCGGATATGACATCCGCTTTTCCGTGGCCGACGGCGTGCTCACCGTGCGTGAGATCGTCCCCGCTCCGGCCGCACACAATACTAAGGAGGCTTGACATGAAAAGATTCGGTTTCGGCGCTATGCGCCTGCCTATGGTCGACGGCGAGGTCGACAAGGAACAGTTCTGCGCCATGATAGACGAGTTCCTCGCCGCCGGTTTCACCTACTTTGACACCGCCCACGGCTACCTCGACGGCAAGAGTGAGACCGCCCTGCGTGACTGCCTCTCCGCTCGTTATCCGCGTGAAAGCTTTGTGCTGGCAAACAAACTCTCAGCCGGCCTCTTCAAGACGCGCGAGGACGTGCTGCCTCTCTTTGAAGAACAGCTGCGCTGCTGCGGCGTCGATTACTTCGATTACTATCTCATCCATGCCATGAGCGCCGATCGCTATGACTTATACCGCGAGTGCGGAGCGTTTGAGATCATCCCCCGGCTCAGGAGCGAAGGTCGGGTGCATCACTTCGGCATGTCCTTCCATGACAAGGCCGAGGTCCTGGACCGCATCCTTACAGAGCAGCCGGAGCTCGAGTTTGTGCAGCTCCAGTTCAACTATCTGGACTACGAGGACCCCGTCGTCGAGAGCCGCAAGTGCTACGAGGTCTGCGTGAAGCACGGCAAGCGCGTCTCGGTCATGGAGCCCGTGAAGGGCGGCGCTCTGGCGGAGCTGCCCCAGGACGCCGGCGCCATACTAGATGCGCTGGGCGGCGGCAGCCACGCGAGCTACGCCCTGCGCTTTGCCGAGGGCTTTGAGAACGTCTACATGGTGCTCTCCGGCATGAGCAGCATAGAGCAGATGCGTGACAACCTCGCAACGATGTCAAATTTCCGTCCGCTGGACGAGACCGAGCTGTCCGCCGTGCGCAAGGTAGCCGAGACTCTCAGGGGCAAGGGCGCGATCCCATGCACCGCCTGCCGCTATTGCACCTCCGGCTGCCCGATGGGCATCGACATTCCCTCATACTTCTCCTGCTACAACTCCAAGGTCATGTTCGAACGCCCGCAGAGCTCGGAGCGCTATGCCGAGCTCGTAAAAAACGGCTCCGGCCCCAATGACTGCTTAGCTTGCGGCCACTGCGAGGAGGTATGTCCCCAGCACCTGAAAGTCCGCAGCCTGCTGCGTGACGTTGCCGCTGAATTTGACGCCTGAGCGCACAATATTTTGAAAGGAAGTCTCACAATTGTACGACGAATTGACAGAGGTCGACGTCAAAAAGATGCAGGAGGAGCTGGAATACCGCCAGAACGTGCTGCGCCCTCAGCTCATAGACGACGTGAAGGTCGCCCGAGCGTTCGGGGACCTGAGCGAGAACTTCGAGTACAAGGCCGCCAAGCGCGAGAAGAACCGCAATGACAGCCGCATCCGCTATCTCGACCGAATGATAAAGACCGCAAAAGTCATCGAGGACAAGTCCGGCAGCGACGAGGTGGGCCTGTTCGACCGTGTGAAGATCTACATGGAGGACGACGACGAGGAGCGCGACATCCGGCTGGTCACGACGCTGAGGCAGAATGCCCCGCTGGGGCTCATCAGCAAGGAGTCTCCCGTCGGAGCGGCCATCATGGGCCACCACGTCGGAGACCGCGTCAAGGTGGATGTCAACGACGATTACAGCTATTACATCGTCATCCGTGAAATTGAAAAAGGCAGCGACGACGAGTCACTGCCCATAAGAGGTTATTGAAAAGCCGGGAGGGTTTCCCCTCCCGGTCTTATTTTTACTTACGCCTCGAGGTAGCGCATGATGAGGGCCGCAGCCTGAGCGCGGGTGGCGGTG
>CAUAHS010000027.1 GCA_958428885.1 uncultured Eubacteriales bacterium | reverse complement strand
AGGTCGGGGATGGGGTGGGTCTTGTCGTCCTCGGGCATGGTCAGGATGGGGATCATCGTGATGGAGCCCTTCTTGCCTATGCGGCGGCCGGCACGCTCGTACATCGTAGCAAGGTCGGTGTAGAGGTAGCCGGGGTAGCCGCGGCGGCCGGGGACCTCTTTCTTCGCCGCGGAGACCTCACGCAGAGCCTCGGCGTAGTTCGTGATGTCGGTCAGGATGACCAGGACGTGCATGTCCTTCTCAAAGGCCAGGTACTCAGCCGCGGTCAGAGCCATACGCGGGGTGGCGATACGCTCGACGGCGGGGTCGTTGGCGAGGTTCGAGAAGACGACGGTGCGGTCTATGGCGCCCGTGCGGCGGAAGTCCTGGATGAAGTATTCGCTCTCCTCAAAGGTGATGCCGATGGCGGCGAACACGACGGCGAAGTTCTCGTTCGCGCCGAGGACCTTTGCCTGACGCGCAATCTGCGCAGCCAGCGCCGCATGCGGCAGGCCGGAGCAGGAGAAGATAGGCAGCTTCTGACCGCGGACCAGGGTGTTCAGGCCGTCGATCGTGGAGACGCCGGTCTGGATGAACTCGGCCGGGTAGGCGCGGGCTGCGGGGTTCATGGGCAGGCCGTTTATGTCGCGGTGCGCGTCTGCCAGGATCTCCGGACCGCCGTCGATGGGCTCGCCCATGCCGTTGAAGACTCGGCCCAGCATGTCCTCACTGACGCCCAGCTCCAGCGGGTGGCCCAGGAAGCGGACCTTGGTGCCCGCGAGGTTGATGCCCTGTGCAGACTCGAAGAGCTGTACGACCGCGGTGTCGCCCTCGACCTCGAGGACCTTGCAGCGGCGGATCTCGCCGTTCGGCAGCTCAAGCTCGCCCAGCTCGTCGTAGGTGACGCCCTCAACCTGCTTGACGACCATCAGAGGATTCGCGACCTCGCATATTGTTTTGTATTCCCTGATCATTCGTCCTCACCTCCCTCGGCTATTTCGGCGACTTCGGCCTTCATCTCGTCGATGATGCCGTCGTAGGTCTTGACGACCTCGTCCTGCGGGACCATCTTCGCACGGCCTATGCGCTCGCGCGCGGGGATATTGAAGAGTTTGTTCATGTCGGCGCCGGAGCCTATCGCCTCGCGGCAGACGGCGTCGTACTGCAGGACCATGTCCAGCAGGCGGAACTGCTTGAGATAGCTTGAATACGCGTCCTCCTCGATGAAGGCGTTCTGCTGCAGGAAGTCCTCGCGGATCATCTTGGCGGTCTCCATCGTGAGACGGTCGGCGGGCGAGAGGGCGTCCTGGCCGACGAGGCGGACGATCTCCTGCAGCTCGGCCTCCTCCTGGAGGATGTGCATGGCCTTGTCGCGGTTCTGCATGTACTTCGGCCCGAACTCGCTCTCATACCAGGGCTTGAGCGTGTCGACGTACAGGGAGTACGAGGTCAGCCAGTTGATGGCCGGGAAGTGACGCGCATAGGCCAGAGAGGAGTCGAGCGCCCAGAAGACCTTGACTATGCGCATGGTCGCCTGGGAGACGGGCTCGGACGTATCGCCGCCCGGAGGCGAGACCGCGCCGATGGCGGTGACGGAGCCGCGGCGGTCGTCGGAGCCGAGGCACTCGACCACGCCGGCACGCTCGTAGAACTGGGCGAGACGGCTGGCGAGGTAGGCGGGGTAGCCCTCTTCGCCGGGCATCTCCTCAAGTCGGCCGGACATCTCACGCAGAGCCTCTGCCCAGCGGGAGGTCGAGTCGGCGAGGACGGCCACGTCGTAGCCCATGTCGCGGAAGTACTCGGCTATGGTGATGCCCGTGTATATGCTGGCCTCACGGGCTGCAACGGGCATGTCGGAGGTGTTCGCTATGAGGACGGTGCGCTTCATGAGGGGCTCGCCGTTGCGCGGGTCGGTCAGCTCCGGGAACTCCATGAGGACGTCCGTCATCTCGTTGCCGCGCTCGCCGCAGCCGATGTAGACGACAATGTCCACGTCGGACCACTTGGCGAGCTGGTGCTGCACGACGGTCTTGCCCGAGCCGAAGGGGCCGGGGACCGCGGCGGTGCCGCCCTTGGCGATGGGGAAGAGCGTATCGATTATGCGCTGTCCGCTGTTCATCGGGCGGGCGGGGGTGTATTTCTGGCTGTACGGCCTGGGGATACGCACGGGCCAGTTCTGGACCATGGTGAGCTCGTGGGTCTTGCCCTTGTAGTCCTCGACCACGGCGATGACGTGGTCGACGGTGAACTCGCCCTTTTCGATGCTCTTGACCGTGCCGCTCAGGTTGGGCGGCACCATGATCTTGTGCAGTATGGCCGAGGTCTCCTGCACGGTGCCGAGGACGTCGCCGCCGGCGACGTGCTGGCCGGGCTCCGCCACGGGGACGAAGTCCCACTTGCGCTCACGGTTGAGCGCGGACACCTGGACGCCGCGGGTGATGGTCTCGCCCGTCAGCGCGCGGATCTCGGGCAGGGGGCGCTGGATACCGTCGTAGATGTTCTCCAGCATGCCGGGACCGAGCTCCACGGAGAGCGGCATCCCGGTGGTGACGACCTCCGCACCGGGACCGAGGCCCGAGGTCTCCTCGTAGACCTGGATGGAGGCGGAGTCGCCCGTCATGTTAAGTATTTCGCCTATGAGCCGCTGGCTGCCCACTCGGACGACGTCCGACACGTTCGCGTCGGCCAGTCCCTCGGCTACGACCAGCGGGCCCGAAACTTTCGTTATAATTCCGCTCATCTGCAAACCTTCTTTACAAAATGTCTATTCCCACGGCCTTCTCGACCGCCGCCTTCAGCGCGGACTGGCCAAGCCCGAGCGGGCCCTCCCTGCCGGGGATGAGTATTATCGCGGGACTGGGAACGTCCTTGTACCGGGCGATCTCGTGCTCCAGGTACTGGGCCAGGTTCTCCTCGACGTAGATGATGGCGTATTCCTCGTCCGACTCCCTCGTGAGGTGGCGGAAGATCTCCTTGGCCTCCTCGGCTCCGGAAGCGGGGAAAACGTCCAGGCCGAGGGCCTTGAAGCCCATGACCGTGTCGCGTTCGCCCAGAACGGCTATTTTAAGCATTGATATCACGCAGCCTTTCCCGTATGACCTCCGGCTCTATGCCCGCGAGGCGCCCGGTGAGTATCATCCGGGCTGCAGTTATCTCGCTCTCGAGCAGGGCCAGATACTCCGCCGCCGGCTCTATGCCGAAGGGCTTGGTCTTGGCCTGGGAGAGGTAGGCGGAGACGGCGTTGTCGCACTCGAGCTCGAAGTCGGTGAGCGTTCCGCCCTTCATCGCCTCGGCGCCGAGGGCGGCGGCATGCTCCAGGCAGGTGGAGGCAAAGATGGCCGCAAGACCGTCCCCGCTCTCCGCCGCGGCGGCCAGGAGCTCCCGGTCGGCAAAGCCGCCGGGCACCAGCGCCGTCAGCATGAAGTCGCGGTCTTTGCCCATGCGCACCGTGCGAACCGCAGCGCGGAGATTCGCGCTGTCGATCATCGTGCGAACATAGCCCTTTATGAAGCTGCTGCCTGTGGCTTCCGCAAGGCGGAGCAGCTCGGCAAAATACGCCGCATCCAGCTCAAAGTCCGCGAGCTGGGGATTGCCCGTGCGCGCAAGCACGCTGCGGGCCACTTCATAGGCGCGGGCCATGTCGGCGGGCAGGCTGGAGAGCGAGTCCTCCTCCACGGCGGCCTTGAGCTTTTCCGGCGGGACACGTCCGCTGCCGGAGAGCAGCCGGTCGCCGGAGACGTGTGCGCCGGCCGCCTTGACCAGCGTCTTGAGGTTGTGGTAGTCGTACTTCAGCCGGAAGATGTCCACGACCTCCGGCTGCGGAGCCATGCCCGCGAGCTCGGCGAAGATCTCGTTCCTGTGCTTTGTCAGAGCTGCATCTATGCCGGCAGCGTCCGCACCCGAGAGGTCCTCATAGCCGCACTCGGAAAGCAGCTTTGCCGCCTCGCCGTAACTTCCTGCGGTGAGCATGCGGTCCATCCTGTCGCGCCCGAGCATATTGGCCTCGCGCGCACGGAGCATCGCAGACATGGCGAGATAATCCAAATCTTTCGTTTTCTTAGACAAGTCCTTACCTCCTTGTCCGTGAATGTGCGCCGCCGAACGCGGCTTCAGCCCTCAAAGAGCACCTCCGCCACACGCGCTGCGAGCTCGTTGCGCGAGAGGTCGAGCAGGGTGTCCACAGTGCAGTTGACTTCAATGTCGCCCTGCTTGAGGATGAGTCCACCCGTCATGGGCCGGGTCTCGTCCGAGAGGGTGAGGCAGCCGTCCAGCCCGCGGGAGGCTATGAGCTCGTTCGCGGCCTTCACGGCCTTTGCGCCGCAGCCGGCGCGGTCCTTTTCGGAGAGGATGACCTCCTCCTGGCCCGTTATAGAGGCCTCCGCAGCCTCGCGGGCAAGGAAGGCTATGTAGTCCTTCTCCGGCAGGCTGGCCAGCTTCTCGCGCGCCAGGTCAAAGGCGCGGGTGACGGCCTCCTGCTTCATGTTCAGCACGCTCTTCTTGGCCTCGAGGCGCGCCGTGCGGCCGAGGCGCTGCACGCGCTGCTCGGTGTCCTTGACGCCCTCGCGCACCAGCCGCCAGTATTCCTCCTGGGCGGCCCGCTCGTTCTCAGCGCGGATGGCGGCGCAGCGCTCCTCGGACTCGGCGCGGATGGCGGCGCATTCCGCCTCCGCGTCCGCCCTGATGCGGGCGGTTATCTTCTCGATTCCGTTCATAGCTGTCTACCTTGCAGAGATACCGCTCAACCGATGTTGAGGATCATGAGCATGGAGGCCAGCAGGGCAAGTATCGCGTAGAACTCGACGGTGATGCAGAGGACCATGCCCTTGGACCAGTCGTCCGGCTTCTTGGCGAGTATGTTGATGGAGGCGGCGGCGACACGGCCCTGAGCGATGGCGGAGATCATGCCGCCGAGAGCCATGGGCAGGCAGGCGACGAAGTAACGCAGGCCCTCGGTGACCGTGAGGTCCATGATGGTGCCGTTCAGCAGACCCATGCGGAAGGAGGCGAAGAACCACACGACCAGGCCGTACAGGCCCTGCGTGCCGGGGATGACCTGCAGGATCATGACCTTGCCGAACTTGCTGGGGTCCTCGCACAGCAGGCCCGCGCCCGCTTCGCCCGCGATGCCGGTGCCCTTGGCGGAGCCGATGCCGGAGAGAGCGGCCGCGAGACCGGCGCCCAGAAGGCCGAGAGCCATTCCGCCGAACTGTTCAAGAAAACTCATTTTAATTTCCTCCTCTTATTTGTCGGTTGTAGCGACGTTTACAAATTTGGTGTTTATCGCGAGGGGCTTGAACGGCCTGCCGCCGTCCTTATAGAACTTGCCGAAGTACTCCAGGCACTGGAGCCTCAGGTCGTGCACAAAGCAGCCGAGCAGGTTGAGCGCGAAGTTTAGCGCGTTGCCCGCTATGGAGATGATGAGGAACACGACGATGTTCCCCGCTATCGCGCCGATGGTGTTGAACACCTGGGCGATGACGCTGCCCGCGAGCATGAGGGCCATGAGTCGGGAGTAGCTGAGGATGTCGCCGAAGTAGCCGGTGACGCCGTTGTATATGGCGCCGACGAAGCCGGTGAAGATGCCGAAGCCCTTCTTCCCCTTCGCCGAGCCGATGAACAGCATCACGATGCCGACGACAAGGACGACGGGCACGCCGGCCACGCTGCCGACGCCGAGAGCCGCAAGGCCGCCGCCGATGAAGATGACCCACCAGGTGCCCTCTTCAAACACGGCGCCGAACACGTCTCCGGCCTTGCACTTTTCGACGAAGTTTATGATCATGCCGGTGATTATCTGGATGACGCCCAGGACCATTGCGCCGAGCAGGATCATGATGGTGTCGTTGAGCGGCGTGAACAGGGACGGTAGGCCTGTCCAGGTCGTCTCGGGGTTGATTATCTGGGCGATCTGCAGCGGCATGTCGCCGAAGCAGCCGCCGGTTATGGCGCCCCAGATGGTCGTCGAGATGCCGCACCAGAGCAGCAGCTCGAAGAAGTTGCGCATGCCCGCCCTCGGCTTCTTCTTGCCGAGGATGACCAGCGCCGCGATGATCATGAGGATGCCGTAGCCCATGTCCGCGAGCATGATGCCGTAGAACAGTATGAAGAACGGCGCCATAAGCGGGTTCGGGTCCACGCCGTCGTAGGCCGGGAGAGAGTACATCTCCGTGACCATGTTGAGCGCGCGGGTGAAGCGGTTGTTCTTGAGCTTGACCGGGACTTCGGGGTACTCGTCCTCGGTGGGCTCCACCGTTTCCCAGGCGCAGTCGTACTTTGCGAGGACGCTGCCGAGCTCGGGCTCCTTTTCCGCAGGCACCCAGCCCTGTAGGCACACGGAGGTCTCCGTCTGCATGAGCCTCGTCTCGGCCTCGGCACGGGCGATCTTGGTCGCCAGCGTGTCGGCCCGGAGCTTGAGCTCCGCACGGTGCGTAGCCTCGGCGGCTATCGCCGCGGAGAGCTCGCTGTTTTCGCGGGTGAGGTCCGCGATCTTCTTTTCGCTCCGCTCGGCGGCCTGCCTTGCGGTGCAGTCAAATTCGCCCGGGCTCATGAGATTCAGACCCATGGGCCTCAGGGCCTCCATCGCCGCATCCTGCTCCTCCTTCAGACAGACGAGCAGCACATAGTGCAGGCTCTTGTCATCGGATACGCGGAAGAGCTGGGCCTCGGGTGCGGCTGCGCCGAGGGCGGCGTCCGCATCCGTCATGTCCACCGCCGCTGGCAGCGACGCCGTCATCGCGGCGGCACGCTCCGTTCCCTTGCAGGAGAGCGGCAGATCCAGCGGCAGCCATGGGGCCAATGCCTCCAGCTGCGCCTGCTCCCTCAGCACCTCGGCGCTGTTGCGCCGGATGTGCTCCTCGAGCTCCATGATCTTCTGAGCCAGGGCGATGTCCTGCGGAAGCTTTGCCTCGTCCAGGAGCTCCGACGCCTCAGCCTCGGGCAGAGGCTTGAGAAAGCCGGACTTCTCGGGCGCGTATTTGTCCAGCAGTTTCACCGCGTTCGTGAGCTCTGCGTGCTGGGACTTCACCCGTGCCAGCTCCGCAGAGTCGCAGCGGCTCAACGCCGGATACGCCTCCTCCGAAAGCTCCGTCGGCTCGCTGACCTCGACACAGCCCAGGAGCAGCAGCTCCCGCAGCAGCGCCTCCCTGTCCGCAGACATGGCCAGCAGCCTGAGCTTTTTCATCTTTACGATCGCCATATCAGCCGTTCACTACCCTTTCCACGATAAGCGCGGCGGCCTTTTCAAGGCGTGCGTCGGCCCGCGCGCGCATTGCCGCTTTCCTGTTCTCCGTATCCGAAGCAAGTTCCAGCGCGTCCTCCTTCGCCTTCTCGTCGGACTTGGAGCGCAGTTCGGCAAGCTCAGCCGCGGCTTTCTTTTCAGCCGCTTCCATAGCCGTGCGGCCCTCCGCCTGCGCTGCGGCTTCCGCCGCCTTCGCCGCTGCCTGAGCCTCGGCCTTCATGCGTTTTGCACCCTCTTCGGCCTCGCTTATCGTCGTGATCGCTTCAAAAGACATTGATACACCTCCCACCGAAAAAGACGGATGCGGAAAGCGCCATCATCCGTCAGGTATCTACGCTAATAATAATACCAAAACGCCCTAAATTAAGCAAGCGCATTTGCACATATTGCTTGATTAAATAACTACAATCCGTGGTCCAAAAACTGCGTCAAGAATTTGTCAATCTTCACGAATGTGAAGAATTAAACACGTCTCCTGCCGTTCGGGCTTGATTTGCGGGGAAAAACGTATTATAATGTAAAATCCTTGAGACAAAATTATCCGCCTCTGGAGGTCTGAAACCTATGAGTGAACAAAGCTACCGCCGCCGCCTGGGCGACCGCAAGGAGGGCCGCCGCCTGCGCACGCTTCCGGCGCTCAACCAGTTCGAGCCCTACATAATGCTCAATCGCAACGACGCCTGCAACCAGTTCTCCGGCGCGGTCGAGATCTCGGAGACCGACCGCTGGCTGCGTGCCAAGCGCCAGGAGGGCTACAAGGGTCTCGGCATGCTGCACCTCTTCATCGCGGCGTACATCCGCGTCGTCTCCCAGCTGCCGGGGCTCAACCGCTTCGTCTCCGGTCAGAGGATCTATGCCCGCAACGAGATACTCATCAACATGATGGTCAAGCGCGGCATCACCACCGAGTCCGAGGAGACCTGCGCCAAGGTCGTATTTGAGCCGACGGACACCATCTACGACGTCTACCGCAAGATGAACGAGGCCGTCGAGGAGATACGCGTTTCGGACGACAGCGGCACTGAAAAGGTCGCCGGCGTGCTGATGAAGATACCTCGGCTCATCCTCAAGTTCGCGGTGTGGATAATCAAGATCCTCGACTACTTCGACCTGCTGCCGATGTCCCTGCTGCGTGTGAGCCCCTTCCACGGCTCCATGATCGTCACCGACCTCGGCTCCCTCGGCATCCCGCCCATCTACCACCACCTCTACAACTTCGGCAACCTGCCGGTGTTCCTCGCCTTCGGAGCGAAACGGCGCGTGGTGGAGCTCGACCGCCACGGCCAGCCCGTGGAACACAAGTATCTGGACTACAAGGTAGTCTGCGACGAGCGCATCGTGGACGGCGCCTACTATGCCGCCGCCTTCAAGCACCTCAAGTACTACCTCAAGAACCCCTCCGAGCTCGAGCACGCCCCGGACAAGGTGCTTGACGACATCTTTTAAAAACACGGCCCGTCCCGTTTGGGGCGGGCTTCATCTTGTCGAAGAAGGCTCTGCCTTCTTCGACAAAGAGGCCTGCACTCCGCTCCGCGCCTCGGTTGTCCGCCAAGGGCGGACAATTCGACACTCCGCTCCGCGAGAAGTATTTTCGGCGACGTACACGCCGCCGCCGAAAATGATTGAAATTTATTTCGCGGCTGCGGCCGCGAAACTCTGCGAGGCTTTTTCGACAGACTGTGGCCCGTCCCGTTTGGGGCGGGCTTTTCACATGCGCTTGACGCAGAGGCGGAAATGCTGTAAAGTATAGCCGCACTTGAAATAAACGCGATCCCGTGTCTTTTAGCGTGGGCTGCATAACCCACGCTGCGGCACGTCTGAGCGCCGGGCCTGATCCGGCGGGAGGATTCGGGGGAAGGCGGTGCGAATCCGCCGCAACAGCCATTGCCGTGTGCGCCTTCGGGTGCGAGCCGGAATGCCCGTCGCTTCGTGTGATGCAGACCGTTCCCGGGCAAGGGGGGATAGGGGCAGCAGCATGCCGCGGCATCGGGCGGCATGCCGTATTGTCGCGCTCCGCTCCTTCGGGGGTGGGGCGTTTTGCTTTTTTGAGAGGCACATTTCAGAAAAGAGGTATGTGAAAATGACCAGAACCATCAAGAGATCCGCCGCGCTGGCGCTTGTGCTCGCGCTCATGCTCAGCCTCGCCGCCTGCGGCGCCAAGGCCGAGGGCCTCTGGGCCAACGCCACCTACACCGAGGACACAGAGCTCGGCGAGGGCTCGACCACCATCACCGTCGAGGTCACCGCCGAGGACAAGACCGTGACCTTCACCATCCACACCGACGGCACCACGCTCAGGCAGGCGCTGGAGGAGAACGGCCTCATCGCCGGCGACGAGAGCGACTACGGCCTCTACGTCAAGACCGTGGACGGCATGACCGCCGACTACGACGCCGACGGCCTCTACTGGGCCTTCTACAAGTCCGGCGAGTATCTGATGACCGGCGTGGACACCACCGAGATCGCCGACGGCGAGCAGTACGAGCTTGTCTGCACCGCTGCCTGAAAAAAAGCGTAGACACGCCATAAGCGTCCGGGAGATGGCGGTATACGCCATGTTCGGCGTCCTGATGCTGACCTCCAAGATAGTGATGGAGGCCGTGCCGAACGTGCACCTGCTGGGCATGTTCACCATGCTGCTCACCGTGGTCTACCGCCGCCGGGCGCTCTACCCCATCTACACCTACGTCCTGCTCAACGGCGTCTACGCGGGTTTTGCCTCCTGGTGGCTGCCGTATCTGTACATCTGGACGGTGCTCTGGGGCGTGACGATGCTGCTGCCTCGCAACATGTCAAAGAAGTGCGCGGCAATTGTGTATCCGCTGGTATGCTCGCTGCACGGTCTGGCCTTCGGCACGCTCTACGCCCCGGCGCAGGCTCTTATCTATGGGCTGAGTTTGGAGGGAATGCTGGCCTGGATAGTCGCCGGCCTGCCCTGGGACGTCGTTCATGCCGTGGGCAACCTTGCAGCGGGCGTGCTGATACTGCCGCTCTCGGAATTGCTCCGGCGGCTGAACGCAAAATTCGGAATACAGACAAGTTAGCGAGAGGGAGCTCCGTCCGGAGCTCCCTTTTCTCATGCCTCCGGCGTCCGGTGGAACCTTACAAAAATGTCACATTGGCGGGCGGAATGTAAGGCAAAGCGATGGAATGCGGCTCCGGGCTCTGTTATGATATGGGCGTAATCAAGAAGGAGGGGACACACAAATGTCACTGCTTGAGGTTTCCAATCTCAAAAAAATATACACCACTCGCTTCGGCGGAGCGCAGGTGCAGGCGCTCACGAACGTGAGTTTTTCCGTCCTCGAGGGCGAATATGTCGCCATCATGGGCGAGTCCGGCTCCGGCAAGACCACGCTGCTGAACATCCTCGCCGCGCTCGACCGACCCACCTCGGGCCAGGTGCTGCTCGACGGGCGGGACATCACCGGCATCCCGGAGCGGGAGCTGGCCGACTTCCGCCGCGACAAGCTCGGCTTCGTGTTCCAGGACTTCAACCTGCTCGACACCTTCACGCTCAGGGACAACATCTTCCTCCCCCTCGTCCTCGCGGGCAAGAGCTTTGAGGAGATGAGCGGCCGCATCGGGCCCCTGGCGCAGCAGCTCGGCATAGCGGGCCTGCTCGGCAAGTACCCCTACGAGGTCTCCGGCGGTGAAAAGCAGCGTGCCGCGGTCGCCCGCGCGCTCATCACCCGCCCGCGCATCATCCTCGCGGACGAGCCCACCGGCGCCCTCGACTCCCGCGCCACCGACGCGCTGCTGAACATGTTCGGCGAGATAAACGAGGACGGGCAGACCATACTCATGGTCACGCACTCCGTCAAGGCCGCCTCCCACGCCGGAAGGGTGCTCTTTTTGCGCGACGGCGAGGTTTACCACCAGCTCTACCGCGCCGGACAGACCGCCGAGCAGATGTTTGCGAAGATCTCCGACACGCTGACCGTTATCGCGCAAGGCGGTGAGCTCGGTGCGTAAGCTCTCGTTTTACCCGAAGCTGGCGGCACGGAGCATGAAGTCCAACCGCCGCTTCTACCTCCCCTATATTCTCACCGTCATCGGCACGGCGGCGGCATTTTACATCATGGCAGCCATCGTCTCCGACCCCGGCTCCAAGGAGCTGGCCTCCGGCACGGCCAACGGCCAGGTCTACGTCTCCATGTTCATGACCCTCGGCATGGTGGTGCTCGGCCTCTTCTCCTTCATCTTCCTGTTGTACACGAACAGCTTCCTCATGAAGCGGCGGCAGAAGGAGCTGGGCCTTTACAGCGTGCTCGGCATGAGCAAGACGAACATCGCGGGCATCATGGTGTTCGAATCGCTGTACATCGCCGTCATCGGCATCGCGGGCGGTCTCGCCGTGGGCATACTGCTCACCAAGCTCGTGAGCCTGGCGCTCTTCAAGCTCATGCGCCTGCCCGTGCCCTTCGGCTTCACGGTGCAGCCCATCGCCATCATCATAGTCGTGCTCTTCTTTGCGGCGCTCATCTTCCTGACGCTGCTGACCAACCTCGCCAAGGTGGGGCGCTCCCGCCCTGTGGAGCTGCTTCGTGGCGGAAATGTGGGTGAAAAAGAGCCGAAAGCCAGCTGGTTCCTGACGCTGGTGGGGATACTCTTCCTCGGCGCGGGCTACGTTGTCGCCATGCTCGTGGACAATCCCGGCATGGCCGTCGCGGTATATTTCCTCGCGGTCATCGCCGTCATAATCGGCACCTACTGCCTCTTCACCTCCATCTCCATCGCGGTTTTGAAGGCGCTGCGCCGCAACAAGCGCTATTACTACAAGGCCAAGCACTTCATCAGCGTCTCGGGCATGCTCTACCGCATGAAGCGCAACGCCGTGGGCCTTGCGAACATCTGCATCCTCTGCACCATGGTCATGGTCATGATAAGCGGCACGCTCTCGCTCTACCTCGGCAGCGCGGAACAGGTGAACGCCTACTGCCCGGCGGACGTCGTGGTGGAGGCGAAGTACTACTCCAGCTCCAACGAGGACCACGTCTACAACGACGAGACGGGCGAGGAGACCATCGAGAACCACACGCCCTTCGACGCCGCGGTGCTGGCGGGCGAGCTGGAGGAGCCCGACGAC
>CAUAHS010000026.1 GCA_958428885.1 uncultured Eubacteriales bacterium | reverse complement strand
CGATAGAGAACGCCCCCTCGGCGCCGATACCGCACCGGGCGTTGAGCTTTCTCTCGCGCATCTTTCACCACGGCGAAGGCAGGCAGTAAAAATCGGCCGGTCCGCAATGGACCGGCCTTTTTCATACGGCAATGAGCGTTATCTCCGTCGGGTAGATGGGCGAGCCGTGGTGGCGGAGGTAGAGCGTGTAGTCGCGGGAGATGTCGAGTATCATGCGCGGTATCTGCCAGAGGTCCTCGTTGCTGTGGTAGACGGAGATGAGCAGCTTGGGGTGGTCGTTGAGTATGTGCCGCCGGGCTCCGGCCAGAGCGCGCTGCTCCGCCCCCTCGATGTCAGCCTTGATGAGCGTCACCGGCTCGCCGATGTCCGCGTCCAGCGTCGTGACTTCGACCTCGCCCTCACCCTCGGCCAGGCGGTTTGCCGAGCCGTCCGTGACGCCGTCTTCGAGTCGCATCCGGCCCTCGGCGTCCGAGACGCCCTTGAGGCGGCAGTCGATGTCGCGGTATGCGGAAAGGTTCTTTTGCAGCTTTGCAAAGTTCGCGGGAGCTATCTCGTAGCAGTAGATGCGCCGGTAGCAGTCCTCGCCGTAGTTTTTTATGTAGGAGAGCACCGTGTCGCCCGTGTAGGCGCCGAGGTCCACGACCACCTCGTCCGGACCGCATTGGACAAGGTCCAGGTCGAAGTAGTCGTCGTAGAGCGTCTCCTTTGTCTGCGTCGTGGTCTTGAAGTCGTAGGCGTACCAGTTGTTGAGAATGCCGTAGAGCGTCTTTTTGGAGCGGTAGTCCGCCAGCTGCTCGTAGAACCAGACATATTCGTCCAGGTGCTCGAAAAGCGCCAGCTCCTTGAGCTCTATCTCATCGTAGACGCCGCGCTCGGGCTCGAGGCGGCCCCAGTAGCCGAAGCGGTTGAAGAAGTCCGCACAACTGCGCTGCGTCTCGGCCGGGACGGCGTCAAAGCCGCGGCGTATGCGGTAATAGAGCTCCTTCTCCCCCAGCGCGCGTATCTCCGCTGCGAGACCGTAGAAGCTCCTGTCGATGATGTTCATAGCATCACGCCCCTTTTTATAAGAATATTACAAAAACGGTTATATATTCTTAATCATTCTTGACTTGCAATAATTTGAATATTGTAGTAGTATCTTGTAGCCAAAAGGCGAATAATTATCAATTTTTGGAGGTTTAGGCATGAAACGGAAATTTTTTGTTGCCGCATTGGTGCTGGTATTGGCACTGGCAATGCTCCCGTCTTTCGCGCTGGCGGACGGACCGCTTGACCAGCTCAAGGCTGATATTGCCGCAGCACCGGCCAACGGCACCGAAACCCGCGTCGAACTGACTGGAAATATCACCGGTTTCACAACGGAAGATATAATCACCATCCAGGAGGGGCAGAACATTGTCCTTGACATGAATGGTTACAGCATAACTGTTGCCTCTGATTTCACCGGCAGGCCGCTCATGAATTACGGCACGCTGACGATGACCGGTAACGGAACGATCGACAGCTCTGCGTCCAATACCGGCGGCTATGGTGCTATCGACAACTATGGCACCTTGACCATTGAAAATGGTACATACACCGGCTCGGTCAACGCTAGCGGTTCTTCAATCAAAAACCGTGCCGGTAAAACCTTGACTATTTATGGCGGTACCTTTAACGGCGCTGTAACCGCAGTCTACAACGCTGGAAACGCATATATTTTTGGCGGCACCTTTGATTGCCACTCCTGCTCTGCCTGCAACAGTCAGAGTTGGGGTTATACGATCCAGAGCCATCAGGATACGGATGGCATCCTGCCAAACCTGTATTTCTATGACGGGACCGTTATAGGTGTGCAGGGTGCTTTCTCCACTTCTGCAGGTTACTCCGAGATTCGAGGCGGCTCTTTTACAACTGTTTCTTGCGATAAGCACCCCAATGGCAGTTCTGCCTTTTATGCCCTTTATATTGCCGGCGAATCCGGTGAGGTAGAATGCAATGTCTACGACGGGCTTTTCACTTCTGTCAGTCGAGAAGCTGTGCACGTAGGAAACAACGCACCCGGAGATGGTGGGGACAGGCTTCCGGCTCTCGTAAACATCTACGGTGGTGAATTTAATGGCGGTGCGAATACCGCTGTTAATGTTGATTACGTGCTTGGCGGCCTTGAAGTTGTCGGCGGCACCTTCTCCAGTGATGTATCAACCTATGTTTCCAAGAGTGCAACCACTTCCTCCGAGGGCGGCAAAACCACCGTCACTCCCAACAAGTCCGACAACGCCGTTGCCAGCATTGAGCGCGGCGGCAATACCCTCTTCTACACCTCTCTCAACGACGCAGTCGCCGAGGCGAGGGACGGCGAGATGGTGGAGGTGCTGAAGAGCATCTCCATTGACAAGGCTCTTGAGATCAAGAACAACATCACCATCGACGGCAACGGCAACACTGTCACCGCCAATGAGTGCGTCGGCCTCTACATCAAGGCCGACCTCAGCAAGCTCACCGTCACCGACCTCACGCTCAAGGGCATGCTGCCCGAAAGCTCTCTTGCCGGCGAGGGCGGCACCGGCTCCTTCATGGGCATCGGCACCTATAACGGCTGCTACGGCGTCGGCGACCTCCAGCTCACCAACGTCACCGTCGACGGCTTCTCCTACGGCCTCTACTTCGGCAAGAATCCTGCCGGCGGCAACGGCCCCTATAATGAGAACCCCGTCAGTGTCACCGCCAACAACCTCACCGTCCAGAACTGCTACATAAAGGGCGCTTACTTCGAGAAGCTCACCGACTCCACTTTCACCAGCTGCAAGTTCCTTAATAACGGCACCGATGAGACCAAAGTGGAAAGCGGCTTCCGCACCTGGATGTGCGGCGTTGACATCAACCTCAAGAACGGCAGCTACAAGAACATCAGCTTCACCGGCTGCACCTTTACCAACAACGGCAAGAATAACGGCACCGCCCTGCTCATCAAGGCGCGCGACGACGGCTCCTACGGCAAGGACACCAGCCTCAACGGCGCCACCGTCTCCGGCTGCACCTTCTCCGGCAACAACGGCACTGCTCCCGTCATCATCGGCGAGCCGGGCAAGAGCAACAAGACCCCTGTGAACGTCAGCATCCAGTCCGACGTCAAGTACACCAGCAACGTCGCCGCGGCTTCCAGCTTCACCGTCGCCTTCAACTCCAACGGCGGCACTGAGTACGCCACCCAGCTGGTTGCCGCCGGCAGCGAGATAACCCTCCCCACCCCGACCAAGTCCGGCTACATCTTCCTCGGCTGGCGCTGCGGCGAGAGCACCTACAACGCGGGCGCTGCCGTCAAGGTTGAGAAGGACATGACCTTCACCGCCGTCTGGGGCAATCTGCCCGACGTGAAGCCCGACACCAAGCCGGATCAGCCCGTAGTCACCGAGTTCCCCTTCTATGACGTCGCCGCGAGCGCCTGGTATTACAACGCCGTTAAGTACGTCTACGACAAGGGCCTCATGGACGGCGTGGACACCCACGAGTTTGCGCCCAACGCCACCCTGACCCGCGCCATGGTCTGGGCCATCCTGGCCCGTGCCGAGGGCGTGAACACCACCGGCGGCTCCACCTGGTACGCCAAGGCTCAGGAGTGGGCGGTCGCCAAGGGCGTGAGCGACGGCGAGAACCCCAACGCCGCAATCACCCGTGAGCAGCTCGTGACCATGCTCTATCGTCTTGCGGGCTCGCCCTCCGTCACCGGCAGCCTCACCGCTCCCGATGCCTCGAGCGTGAGCAGCTGGGCGAAGGACGCAATGCTCTGGGCCATGAAGCTCGGCCTCGTCGAGGGCGACGAGAACGGCGCTGTCACTCCGACCGCAACCGCCACCCGTGCCCAGGCCGCAGCAATAATCATGCGCTACACCGCGAAATAAGCACACAAAAGCCAAAGGGAGGCCCTCGGGCCTCCCTTTTTTGCGTCCATATAAAGCAAAAAGCCCGGCCTCTGCCGAGCTCACGTAACTCACGGTGTTCTCACTTGTCGCTCACATGGCTCTCGCTGCTGCCAAAGATGAGATCATCAATGTCAACGTCCATTCTATCGCCTCCTCTCTCTTGCTTTCTACTGCATTATATGCGCCGGATTGCGCATGTTTCAAGCAAGCTTGTGTTAAATCCAGATTAAAAAACCGGCCGGAGCTTTTGCTCCGGCCGGCTGTGCTTATGGGGTTTTAGATCTTCATGCAGACGTCCCACGCACGCCAGATGACGGTGCGGAGGTTGCCGATGGCGATGCAGTCGCCCACGAGGTGGACGTTCTTGCCCTTCTTCGCCACGGGAGTGGGCACGAAGCCGATGGCGTTGACGACGTTGTCGCATTCGACCTCGGTGATGGTGCCGTCCTTGCCCTTGATGGTGACGCTCTTGTCGCCGATATTGGTGATGGTGGACTCGAGGTAGATGGGCACCTTGTGGAACACCAGAGCCTCACGGAGGTAGGAGGCGTTCGGCAGAGGCACGTTGGCGGCCGCGACCAGGTCGACGGCGTACTCTACCACGGTCGGGTGCTTGCCCTGGAGGACCAGCTCGAGCGCGGCCTCGCAGCCGGACTGGCCGCCGCCGAAGATGACGACCTTGTCGCCGACGGGCTTCTGCTCGGCCAGGAGCTCGGTGAGAGTCATGGTCTTCTCAAAGCCGGGGATGGGCATCTTTCTGGGCACGGAGCCGGTGGCGACGATGATCTCGTCGAAGCCGCCGAGCGTGCGGATGTCGTTGATCTCGGTGTTGAAGCGGACCTCGATGCCGTTGCGGGCGATCTCCTTCTTGTACCACTCGATGAGCTGCTTGTCGTTCTCCTTGAAGGACATGGACGAAGCGGTGATGAACAGTCCGCCCAGACGGTCGGTCTTCTCGAAGATGACCGGCTTGTGGCCGCGGCGCTTGAGCACCAGGGCACATTCCATACCGCCGATGCCGCCGCCGATGATGGCGACCTTCTTCGGCTTGGTGGTCGGGACGATCTTGTACTTGTTGTGCTGCATCGTCGGCGGGGTCAGGGCGCAGCGGGCAAGGTGCATGGAATCCCACAGAGGCTGCAGGTTGTTCGTGCCCTTGTACTTGGCCATGTTGAAGCAGCCGTTGTGGCAGCGGATGCAGGGCTTTATGTCCTCCTCGCGGCCTTCCTGGATCTTTATGATCCACTCGGGGTCGACGAGGTTCTGGCGGGCGATGGCGACGGCGTCGAGCCTGCCGGCCTCGATCTCGGCCGCGGCGACCTCGGGCTCCATCTTGCCGGCGCAGACGACCGGGATGTTGCAGTAGTTCTTTATGTGCTCAACTTCCGCAAGGTTGCAGTTGTTGGGCATGTACTGAGGCGGATGCGCCCAGTACCAGGCGTCGTAGGTGCCGTTGTCGCAGTTGAGCATGTCGTAGCCGGCTTCCTCAAGCAGCTTGACGACCTTCTCGGACTCGGCCATGTCGCGGCCGAATTCCTTGAACTCCTCGCCGGGGACGGCGCCCTTGAAGAAGTCCTTCGTCTTGGAGACGACGGAGTAACGCAGGGAGACGGGGAAGTCCGCTCCGGCTTCCTTCTTGATCTCCTTGACAATATCGGTGGCGAAGCGCAGGCGGTTCTCCAGCGAGCCGCCGTACTGGTCGGTACGGTAGTTGAAGTTCGCGATGGCGAACTGGTCGAGGGTGTAGCCCTCGTGGACGGCGTGGATCTCGACGCCGTCGACACCGGCCTCGCGCAGGAGCTTGGCGGTCTTGCCGAAGGCGGCGACGCTCTCCTGGATCTGCTCAACGGTCAGAGGCTTGGACTTGTAGTCCTCCTTCCAGCGGTTGGGCGTGTCGGAGGCGGAGGCGCAGAGGTACTCGGCGTCCATTATCGGGCTGGCGAGCTTGCCGATGATCGGGTGGTCAAGGCACATGCCGATCATGTCGGTGACGGCCATGGAACGTCCGCAGCCGGCGGCCAGCTGGATGAACAGCTTGGAACCGGTCTTGTGGAATTCCTTCATGTACTCCTTCAGGGGCTTGTAGAGGCTCTTGTTGTTGTACAGCCAGCGGTTGCCCATGACGTCGCGCACCCACTGCATGCCGGGGAGAACGAGGCCAACGCCGTTTCTTGCCTTCTCAAGCAGGAAATAGGCCGCTTCCTTATCGAAGTGGCTGGGCTCCATCCAGCCGAACAAGGACGTGCCGCCCATGGAGCACATGACTATGCGGTTTTTGATCTCCACATTGCCGATCTTCCAGGGTGTAAACAGAGCATTGTACTTTTGATCCATGCAATACATCCTTTCCTGAACACTTTTTAGAGTTACAGCGATGCCCCGCGCTGCAAGGCCGCGGGCATCTTTGTCCCGGCAAAAGCCGCCCTTCCGGCACTGCGGAGAAGGCTGAAAACCGCAGCAGACTGCTGCCGAAATGGCGATTTCTCAACCGGTGACACAGATTGTTTGTAGTATAACATACATTTTCACAAAAAGCAACTGGATAAATGCCTATCACTTGGCAAAGTTGGTGAAAAAATCTCCCGATACTTTAATTGCCTGAAAGGTTGGTCGTCAGGCGAATTTTATTTTTTCCCTGCCTTCTGCCGTTTTTGGAAATGATTTTTGCCCCCTTGTGCGACATTCACAAGCATCTCCGCTCTTTTTATAAAACCTGTACATAGCTGCACAACGTTTTAGTTGTGACGTCAGCGCAAAAGTGGTTATGTTTTTAACGAAGTCAGTGCGTTATTATCTTAACAGACAGTTCCCGACACAAAACGCATTGTTGAAAGGACGGAGGAAACACAATGTATACCAACAAATATCCCCATCTTGCAGAGCCCCTCAAGCTCGGCCACAGCGGTATAACTCTCAAAAACCGTGTCACCAGCGCTCCTCAGTGGAATTTCATGGCAAGCTATGACAACCACATCACCCGCGAGTGCGTTGAGGCCGTCATCCCCTTCGCCAAGGGCGGCTCCGCAGTTGTCGCCATGGGCAGCGGCTTCATCAACAAGCAGCTCCCTGCCGCCTGCCACCACGTCCCCGGCATGAGCGACCCCCACATTGTCGTTTCCCTGTCCCAGTGGGTCGAGGCCGCCCGCAGGTGGGGCGCCAAGGCCGAGATCGAGCTCGTGCCCGTCGCCTCCTACTTCGGCACCCACGAGGTCGAGAGCTCCGTCGGCATCCCGATGGACATCGACATCAACATCCTCACCCACGATGAGATAAAGCAGTTCATAGAGGACTACGCCGTCGCCGCCCGCCACGCCATGCTCGCCGGCGCCGACATCGTCAACGTCCACGGTGCTCACGGCCAGCTCCCTGCCCTGCTCTTCAACCCCGTGTTCAACAAGCGCACCGACGAGTACGGCGCCCAGAACTTCGAGAACAGGTGCCGCTTCGCCGTTGAGCTGCTCGACGCCATCCGCCGTGAGTGCGGCAACAAGATAGCCATCGAATACCGCCTGAGCTGCACCGACATCGTCGAGGGCTCGCCCGAGGTCGAGGAAGTCATCGAGTTTGCCAAGACCATTCAGGACAAGATAGACATGCTGCTCATCTCCCGCGGCTGCCTGGCCATCAACAAGCTGCTGCCCCTCATCCTGCCCCCCACCTACATGGACCACGGCATCAACATCGAGTACGCCGCCAAGTTCAACGCCGCGCTCGACATCCCCGTCGGCGTCATCGGCGCCGTCACCTTTGACCAGGCCGAGGAGGCCGTCGCCTCCGGCAAGGTCGAGTACGTCGCCATGTGCCGCCAGAACATCGCCGATCCCGACTGCGTGAACAAGGCCCTGCATGGCCGTGAGGACGACATCTGCCCCTGCATCCGCTGCAACACCTGCATCAGCCGCAGCCACTTCTACATGAAGTCCCCCCGCTGCGCCGCCAACCCGCGCTACAACCGCGGCATGGACTACAACTACATGCCACCGATCACCAAGAAGAAGAAAGTCGCCGTCATCGGCGGCGGCCCTGCCGGCATAGAGGCCGCCCGCGTCGCTGCCCAGCGCGGTCACGACGTCACCCTCTTCGAGAAGAGCAACCTCCTCGGCGGCGTGTTCCGCGGCGCTGCTGCCGCCCCCTTCAAGGACGACCTGAAGCGCTATCTGAGCTACGTCATCCGCAAGGCCCACGAGCAGGAGAACCTGACCATCCGCATGTGCACCGAGGCGACCCCCGAGCTGCTCGACGCCGAGGGCTTCGACGCCGCCATCATCGCCATCGGCAACGTCCCCTTCTTCCCCAAGTGGCTCACCTGCAAGGATGAAGGCCGTGTTGTCCTCGTCAACGACGTCGACAGCGGCGCCGCCCAGGTCGGCAACAACATAGTCATCGTCGGCGCCGGCATCACCGGCCTCGAGACCGCCTATCGCTTTGTGCAGCTCGGCCGCAAGGTCACTGTGGTCGATATGCTGCCCCGCGACCAGATAGCCCAGACCAACGCCCCCATCAACGCCTACGCCCTCTTCAACCTGCTCGAGAACTACGACTGGGATCTCCGCTGCGAGACCAAGCTCGTGGACGTCACCGACGACGCCGTCATCGTCAGCCACGACGGCAAGGAGGAGCGCCTCGAGGCCGACAGCGTCATCATCGCCATGGGCGGCAAGGCCAACACCGACCTCATCCGCAGCTTTGAGCAGACCATCCCCGAGACCTACGTCGTCGGCGACTGCAACGGCGAGCTCGGCAACCTCTGGAACTCCGTCACCAGCGCGTTTGACGCGGCCATGGTCCTTTAATGGAGGGAACAACCTTGGAAAGCAGCTTCAACAAGTATCCGCACGTCTTTTCCCCGATCAAGGTCGGGACTATGACGCTCAAGAACCGCATCCAGTTCTCGCCCATGATCTGCTGCCTCGAGACCCCGAGCGGCGAGGTCACCAGCGAGTACATCGAGTGGATAGCCCAGCAGGCGCGCACCGGCGCCTCCCTCATCACCATCGGCGGCACCTCCATCGACCACGATACCGGCGATGACTTCGAGGGCGAGATAGACGTCACCACCGACAAGAACGTCATCGGCCTCAAGCGCATGGCCGACGAGGCTCACTACCGCGGCGCCAAGCTCTCCATAGAGCTTGTCCACGCAGGTCGTGGCGCCATGCCCCGCCTGCTCAAGGACGGCGTGGCCATCGCCCCGAGCGTTTTCCCCGCCACCGGCGGCCCTGAGGGCGTGGGCAACACCCACATCCGCGAGATGACCTATGCAGACATCGAGCACATCATCAACCGCTATGCCGAGATAGCCGAGCGTCTGGCCCGCTGCGAGTTCGACGCCATCATGCTCCACGCCGCTCACGGCAACCTCATCGCCCAGTTCATGTCCCCGCGCTTCAACCACAGGACCGACTGGTACGGCGGCAGCTTTGAGAACCGCATGCGCTTCCCGCTGCAGATAATGAAGGAGATCCGCCGCCGCGTCGGCCACCGCATCAACATCGACATGCGCATCAGCGGCGAGGAGCTCATCCCCGGCGGCCTGACCACCGAGGAGATGATAGAGTTCGTCAAGCTCGCGCAGGAGTATGTGGACTCCGTCCACGTCTCCGTCGGCATGATAATAGAGTCCGACTATTTCTATTACAGCATGCCCCCCTACTATCATCCGCACTGCCACAACGTGAAGTACGCCGAGGCCTTCAAGAAGTCCCCCGACATACACATCCCGGTCACCACCGTCGGCAGCATCACCACCATCGCCGAGGCCGAGGAGATACTCGCCGCCGGCAAGGCCGACATGGTCGCCATGGCCAGGCCCCTCATGGCCGAGCCCAACCTGCTCAAGAACGCCTACGCGGGCAAGCCCGAGGCCAGCCGCCCCTGCCTGCGCTGCTACGAGTGCGCCCCCAACGTCATGCAGCACCTGCACTGCGCCGTCAACCCGGTCTGCGGCCGTGAGACCCAGTACCGCGTCATCCAGAAGGCCGACGAGCGCAAGAAGGCCGTTGTCATCGGCGGCGGCGTCTCCGGCATGATGGCCGTCCAGACCCTGCTCAAGCGCGGACACGAGGTCACGCTCTTTGAGAAGGAGGACACCCTCGGCAAGAAGCTCTATGAGATAAGCAGCCTCTCCTTCAAGGGCGACATGCGCCGTTACTGGGACTGGGACGTCAAGACCACCATGAACAGCGGCGCCAAGATAGTCCTCGGCACCGAGGCCACGCCCGAGCTGGTCATGGCCGAGAACCCGGACGTCATCTTCATCGCTACCGGCTCCTCCCTCATCGTCCCGCCCATCGAGGGCATCGAGAAGGCCAAGCACATCCTTGACGTGGACAACAAGCGCGTCGAGGTCGGCCACAAGGTCGTCGTCTGCGGCGGCGGTCTGAGCGGCACCGAGTGCGCCCTGCAGCTCGCCATGGAGGGTCACGACGTCACCGTCGTGGACATGCTCCCTGTGGACGCCTTTGCGAAGGACGCCTCCCCCTCCCCGCGCACCATGCTCATGGCCCTGCTCAAGAAGTACAACGTCCGCCTCATCGGCGAGAGCAAGGTGCTCCGCTTCACCGACAAGGGCGTCGAGGTCGAGGACAGGAACTGGAACCGCACCCTGCTCGAGGCAGACACCGCCGTCAACGCCCTGGGCATGAAGTCCGACTCCGACGTCGTCGCCAGGTTCGCGGGCCTCATCCCCGAGGTCTATGTCGTGGGCGACGCCGCTCAGGTGAACAACATCAGGCACGCAAACCAGTCCGCCTTCATTTACGCCGTCGAATGCTGACGGGAAAGGGATGGGGATTATGAAGAAACTCAACAAAACCGCGCTTAAATGGACCATTCTGGCCATAGCGCTGCTCCAGATGGGCGGCATGGGACTGTCGCCCTCCCTGGCGGCCATCTCCGCCGACATGCCCGAGGTCCCGGTATCCATCGTGCAGACGATCACCTCGTTCCCCTCTTTTGTCATGATTTTTGTCTGCATCGCCGCGATAAAGCTCTCCGAGAAGTTCGGCAAGAAGCGCGTGCTGCTCTTCGGCGAGGTGTCCATCCTGGCCGCCGGTATCCTCGGCTATCTGCTGCACAGCAGCATCGTCGAGCTCTACATCTGGGCCGCCCTGCTGGGCATCGGCTTCGGCACCATCCTGCCCACCTGCAGCGGCATACTCGCCGAGAACTATGACGAGCGCGAGCGCGGCGGCATCATGGGCATCCAGTCCGTGTTCACCAACATAGGCGCCATGTACCTCACCTATGTCGGCGGCGCCCTGGCCGTCATCAAGTGGAACCTCAACTACCTCGTCTACCTCATCGCGCTGCTGCCCCTCGTCATGGGCATTCTCTTCATCCCGGCCGACCGCGGCGTCTCCGGCGCTCAGTCCGCCGCCGGCGAGACGAAAAAGGTCCGCGTGGGCGATCTATCCCGCGCCACCTGGGTCTACGGTGCGTTCACCTTCCTCTTCATGATCTGCTACGGCGTACACTCCGCCAACATCGCCTTCTTTGTGACCGAGAAGAACCTCGGCACCGCCGCCACGGTCGGCACCATCATGGCCCTGTGCACCATCGGCGGCATGGCCGGCGGCGCCACCTTCAAGTACGTCAACAAGGTCTTTGACACCTACACCTTCAGCGTCTCCTACGTCCTGCTCATTCTGGGCTTCGTGCTGACCATTGCGGCCAACAGCCTTGTGATGGTGCTCATAGGCGCGGTCATCGTGGGTATGTCCATCAGCTGGACCATCCCCCAGACCATGCTCTCGCTCACGAACAGCAACGAGGTCGAGGCCACCACCATGGCCTGCTCTGTCGGCCACATCGGCGGCCAGATAGGCACCTTCTGCTCCTCCCTCGTGATGACCTCCATCACCGGCCTGTTCTCCTCGTCCACGACCTTCCGCTATGTGTTCACCGCCGTCGTGTGCGCCGTCCTCGCCGTTGTCGAGGCGATCATCATCAAGGCGATGCGCTCCAAGGCCAAGGCCAAGGTCAACTAAGCAAGACCCAAAAAAACACGGCATTCCCCTCCGGCTCAGCCTGAGGGGAATGCTTAAGGGAACAGTTGTCAACAAAATAACGAAAGGATCGTTGTATCGTGGAAAAGACAGACAGAAGGGCTTCCATTATCGGCCTGATAGTGCTCCTGATCGCCAACACCTCCGCCGCCGGCGCCGACTGGTGCACCTCCGCCCTGGTGAACATCTCCGCCAGCTTCTCCGACGTCCCGTACAGCCTCATCACCCTCGTGAACAACATCCCCAACCTCTGCGCCGTCATCTTCACCCTCGTCGCCGGCGCCCTGGTGAACAGGAAAGTCACCCTCAAGAACATGATACTCATCGGCACCGGCCTGCACTGCGTCGGCGGCATCATGCCCGCCTTCACCGGCAGCAGTTTTGCGCTGCTGATGCTCGGCCGCTTCGCCTTCGGAATAGGCTACGGCATCATGCAGGGCATCTGCATCTCCATGAGCTTCAAGCTGGTCACCAACGAAAAGCTCCGTGCCGCCGCCATGGGCTGGGCGCTCACCGCCCAGTACGCCACCAACATGGTCGCCCAGGTGGTCGTCGGCTATCTCTGCGAGCGCGGCTGGAACTACAGCTTCCTCATCTACGCCTGGAGCA
>CAUAHS010000025.1 GCA_958428885.1 uncultured Eubacteriales bacterium | reverse complement strand
TCTACACCCGCGAGTCGGGCGTGCGCATCCTCGAGCGCGAGCTGGCCGCCATCTGCCGCAAATGCGCCGCAGGCATCGCCAAGGGGGAGTATAAGTCACTCACCGTCCGCGCCGGACAGCTCGAGCCCCTGCTCGGTCCGCCGAAGTATAAGCCGGACGCCGTGTACCCGCGCGACGAGGTCGGCCTCGTACGCGGTCTGGCCTGGACCTCCGTCGGCGGCGAGGTGCTGGACGTCGAAGTCGGCGTCGTGGACGGCACAGGCAAGCTGGAGCTCACGGGTAACCTCGGCTCCGTCATGCAGGAGAGCTGCAAGGCGGCCATCACCTATATCCGCTCCCGCGCGGATAAGCTGGGCATAGACCCGCACTTCAACCAGAAGAAGGACATCCACATCCACTTCCCGGAGGGCGCGGTCCCCAAGGACGGGCCGAGCGCGGGCATAACCATCTGCATCGGCGTCATCTCGGCGCTGACGGGCATACCCGTGCGCCGCGACCTCGCCATGACGGGCGAGATAACGCTCCGTGGCCGTATCCTGCCCATAGGCGGGCTGAAGGAAAAGACCATGGCCGCCCTGCGTGCCGGCGTCTCCACCGTCATAATCCCCGCCGACAACGAGCCGGACCTCGAGGAGATAGACCAGAGCGTCCGCGAGCGGCTGAAGTTCATCACCGCCGACCACGTGGACGCGATACTCGATATCGCGCTCAACCGCCGCGCGGTTGCCGAGCCCGAGACCGCCGAGCCTGAGAACGAGCAGAACGCGCAGACACCGCCGCCCGGTGCCATGACCGAGGCCGGGGCAAGGATAGGGCAGTGACATGGCGGATATCAACCTCAACAAGGCAGAGTTCGTCAAATCTGCCGCCTCGAGCGAGGGCTTCATCCGGGACAGTCTGCCGCGTATAGTGTTCGCGGGCAAGTCCAACGTCGGCAAGTCGTCGGTCATCAACCGGCTGCTCAACCGCAAGAATTTCGCGCGCGTCGGCTCCCAGCCGGGCAAGACCATCCACGTCAACTACTTCAAGATAGACGGGCGCTGCTGGTTCGTGGACCTGCCGGGCTACGGCTACGCCGCCGTGGCCAAGGCGGAGCGTGACCGCTGGGGAAGGCTCATGGAGAGCTTCTTCGCCGAACCGGAGCAGATAAGCCTCGGCGTCCACATCGTGGACGCCCGGCACAAGCCCACGGCGGACGACGTGACCATGGCCGGCTGGTTCAAAAACTCCGGCCGCCCCTTTGTCGTGGTGGCCAACAAGACCGACAAGCTCTCAAAGACCGCGGTGGGCGAAAATCTCGCCGTCATCCGCTCGGCGCTGGAGCTTCCGGAGGAGACGCCGCTCATACCCTTCTCTGCCGAAAAGGGCGACGGCCGCCCGGAATTGCTGGGCAGGATAATGGAACAGCTCTGAAACGGGCGGGGTGGACGAAACGTCCATCCCGCTCTTGTAATTCGGCGGCGGGATTGGTATAATTGTCGAAGGTGAGGTAACCTATGCATAATCTTCAAACTATCTGGCGCGGGCTGGACTGGAGCGTGCTGACGGACCTGCTGCTCTCCGTGGTGCCCGCGCTTATTTGCATAACCCTGCACGAGCTGGCTCACGGCTATGTCGCCTACCGGCTCGGCGACGACACCGCTAAAAAGGCGGGGCGATTGACGCTCAACCCGCTCCGGCACATCGACATCATGGGCCTGCTCATGATGATAGTGTTCAAGTTCGGCTGGGCAAAGCCCGTGCCGGTGAACATGTGGAAGTTCAAGAACCCGAAAAAGGGCATGGCCATAACCGCCGCAGCGGGTCCGATTGCGAACCTGCTGATAGCCCTCGTGTTCCTCTTCCTGTACGGCTTGCTGTTCATCCCGCTCCAGCGGGCGGGTCGCTCCTGGGACTGGCTGCTTGAGATGGTATACATCACGGCCTATCTCAGCATCGCGCTTGCCATCTTCAACATCATCCCCATTCCGCCGCTCGACGGGTCGAAGGTGCTCTTCTCCTGCATCTCGGACCGGGCGTACACAAAGCTCATGTACTATGAGCGCTACGGGATGATAATCCTCCTCGTCCTCGTGCTGCTGCTCAGCCGGACGAGCCTGGACCCGCTCAGCCGCGCGGCTTACTGGGTCATGGATAAGCTCTTCTTCGCCGCGGACTGGGGCTTCGGCCTCGCCAAGCTGTTCGTCTGACGGGGGTGAGTGGGATGGAGAACCCGACCTTCCACCTGGAGGGCGTTGTAAAGAGCCGGGACGACGTTCAGGACTTCGAGGGTCCGCTCAGCCTCATACTGATGCTGCTCTCGAAGAACAAGATAGAGATAAGAGATATCAGCATTTCCGACATCCTGGACCAGTATCTCGCGTATCTCGACGAGATGCAGCGCATGGACCTCGAGGTCGCCAGCGAGTTCGTGCAGATGGCGGCGTATCTGCTGTATATCAAGACCAGGACCCTCCTCGCCGCCGAGGAGGAGGTCACGGAGCTGGAGCAGCTTATGACCTCGCTCGAGCAGCTAAAGGCCAAGGACGCGCACGAGGCGGTCAAGGCCGTTCTCCCCGCGCTCTCGGAGCTCTCGGCGGAGGGCATGCTGCTCTGGACCAGACCGCAGGAGCCCGTCTCGCCGACGGCGAAGGTCTATGACTACCGCCACGAGGGCTCGGACCTGCTGCGGGCGCTGTACAACGTGTTCTCGCGCTCGGACGCCAAGCTGCCCGGTCCGCCGGAGATGCGTGCCCTGGCGCCGAAGCGCATAGTCTACGGCGTCCGGGACAAGAGCCGCGAGATAATCCGCATCCTCTCCGATGGGCCGACCACGCTCCGGGCACTGTACGAGGCGGGGCACAGCCGCTCCGAGGTCGTTGCGACCTTTCTCTCTGTGCTGGAGCTCTGCTCCATGGGCAGCGTGCTCATCTCCGAGGAGGAGGGCGAGCTGCTGCTCACCTTCACCGGCGGCGACACGGAGAGCATCATAGAAGCCATTGAGGAATGACTATGGAAGAAAGGGAATTGAAATCTGCGCTCGAGGCTATAATCTTTGCGTCGGGCGAGCCGGTACCGGCGGCCAGGATATCGCTGGTGCTGGGCGTGCCGGAGGAGGACGTGTTCTCCTGCGCCGCCGAGCTCGCTGAGGAGTATGAGCGCGAGGGGAGGGGCATCCGGCTCGTGAGGCTGGACAAGTCCCTGCAAATGTGCTCGGCTCCGCAGTACGCAAAGACCATCGCGAGGGTGATAGAGCACCGCGCTCCGCCCAAGCTTTCGCCTCCCGCGCTGGAGACGCTGGCGGTCATCGCCTACTTCCAGCCGGTGACGAGAGCGTACGTGGACGAGGTCAGGGGAGTGGACAGCTCATACACCGTCTCGTCCCTCGTGGAGAAGGGCCTCATAGAGGCTGCGGGCAGGCTTGAGGCCCCGGGACGGCCTACGCTGTACCGGACGACGGAGGCGTTCCTCCGCGTCATGGGCGTCTCGGAGCTTGAGGAACTGCCGCCGCTGCCCGATATGTCGTCCACAGATGGTCTCGAGAAGCTGCAGGGCGCGATAAACGCTCTCCGCGGCAGGGGCGAGCAGATGGAGATGGACCTTGAAAATAAGGAAGCAGGGGGTGATGCCCTTTGATCGTCCTCCTTGTGATAGTTGCGGTGCTGGTGCTGCTGCTCGTCGTGCCCTTCGGGTTCTCGGCGAAGTATGTGGGCGGCGAGGCCAGCGTCGCCGCGCGGGTGCTGTGCTTTAACATAAAGCTCTTCCCGCGGAAGGAGAAGCCGAAAAAGGAAAAGAAACCGAAAAAAGAGAAAAAACCCAAGAAGCCCAAGAAGGAAAAGCCCGAAAAAGAGCCCAAAAAGCGCCCGAAACCCTCGCCGGACGTGCTCTTGCAGCTCTTGAAGCTCGGTCTGGACGCACTGGCGAGGTTCAAGCGCAAGATAACCGTCAACCGCTTCATGCTGCATCTCGTTGTCGCGGCAGAGGACCCCTTTGACGCCACGATGATATACGGCGCCGTGAACGCGGGCCTCGGCCTCATCGAGGGCATGAAGGGCAGGGCCTTCAAGGTCCGGCAGTACGACATCAAGACCGCGCTGGACTTCGACTCCACGGAGCCGAGGGCGGACGCGGAGCTGACGATGACGATAAGCCTCGGACGCATACTCGCGGTGGTTTTCGCCGCGGGCTGGGGCCTCCTGAAGATCAAAATGAGAGCGGCAAAGCAGAAAGCCGCGGTCAAAGCAGAGGAAGAAAGGAAGGAAAACAATGGATCAGGCACAGACTCCGATGGCGCAGTTCCTGCAAACCAGCATGGCTAAAATCAAAGAAATGGTGGACGTCAACACCATAGTCGGCGAGCCGGTGACGACGCCGGACGGCGTGACGCTCGTGCCTGTCTCGCGCGTGAGCTTCGGCTTTGGCGGCGGCGGCGGAGACCTCGTGAAGCAGCGCGACGGTTTCGCCGGCGGCAGCGCGGCGGCGGTGAGGATAGAGCCCATCGGCTTCCTCGTCATCCGCAACGGCGTTGTGAACATGCTCAACATCCAGCCGCCCGCGGCAAACACCCTCGACAGGATAGTCGACCTCATCCCCCAGCTCATGGACAAGGCCGAGCAGCTCCGTGACAAAAAAGCTGACGCCGCCCAGGAGGGATAAATAAAGCCTGTACAGTCAATAATAAGCACCGCCCAATACTTGACGGGTGGTGCTATTATTGAGAAAATTCACGGGTATAGTCCTGAGCCTCGCGCTCATTTTCGCTGTAAAAATACCGGCCCGGGCGGAGCTTGCTGTCTCCGCCAAGGCTGCCATACTCATGCACGCCGACTCAGGCCGGGTGCTGTATGAGAAGAACGCCGACGAGCACATGCTCATCGCCAGCACGACGAAGATAATGACCGCCATCGTCGTGCTCGAGCACTGCGAGCTCGACGACCTCGTGGAGGTCGACAGCCGCAGCGCGGGCATCGAGGGCTCCTCGATGTACCTCAAGGCGGGGGAGAGCTACACGGTGGAGGACCTGCTCTACGGCCTGCTGCTGGTCTCCGGCAATGACGCCGCCTCTGCGCTCGCACTGCATGTCGCGGACAGCATGGAGGAATTTGCGGAGCTGATGAACGCCAAGGCGGCCGAGCTCGGCATGACCGAGTCCAGCTTCAAAAACGCCCACGGCCTCGACGAGGAGGGGCACTACTCCACAGCGCGCGACATGGCCAAACTCGCCGCCTACTGCATGGGGAACGAGGACTTTGCCCGCATCGCGGGCACCGTGTCCCACACCGTCGGCGAGCAGACGCTGGTGAACCACAACCGCCTGCTGAGGGAGTACGACGGCTGCCTCGGCCTCAAGACCGGCTACACCATGGCAGCCGGGCGCACGCTCGTGACCTGCGCCGAGCGCGACGGAGCGCGCTATGTCTGCGTCACGCTCAACGACCCCGACGACTGGGACGACCACAAGGCGCTCTACGACTGGGCCTTCGCCAATTACAGCTTTGCCGAGGTCATCCCCGCGGGCTTGAGCTATGAGGTGCCGCTCATCTCCGGCGCTGAGATGACGGCTCCGGCGGAGACGGAGGGCTCGGCCTATGCGCTCATCAAAAACGGCGAGAGCTTCGACATGGAGCTCGAGCTGCCTGCCTTTGCCTTTGCCCCGATATCCGAGGGCGAGCGTGCGGGCAGGGCAGTGGCCTGCTCGGACGGGCAGGAGATAGCCTCCGTGCGCATAGTCTACTCCGAGGACGTGGCGGTCGACCGCGAGCTGAAGCTCACGCCCGGGGAGCGCTTCCTGCGCTTCTGGGTCATCACCGGGCTGAACGCACCGTTTTATCTTGAATAGGGAACGTGCTAAGATGAAAGAACGCCTCCAGAAACTCATATCCGGCGCGGGGCTTGCCTCGCGTCGAGCTGCCGAGGAAATGATAAAGTCCGGCCGTGTCAAGGTCAACGGCGAGACTGCCGCCCTCGGCATGAGCGCCGACCCGGACACGGATACCGTGACCGTGGACGGCAAACGCCTGCGCCAGCCCGATGCGCGGGTTTACATAATGCTGAACAAACCCCGCGGCTACGTCACCACGCTCTCGGACGAGAAGGGCCGCAAGACCGTGGCCGAGCTCGTGAAGGGCGTGGGCCGCAGGCTCTATCCCGTGGGCAGACTTGACCTCAACAGCGAGGGCCTGCTCATAATGACGGACGACGGCGAAGCTGCGAACGCGCTTATGCACCCCTCGCACGAGGTCGGCAAGACCTACCGCGTCACGGTCAGCGGCTCGGAGCCGGAGGAGGCCGTGCGAGCGCTGGAGGCTCAGCGCGATGTGGAGGGCGAACCCATCCGCCCGGCGCAGGTGCGCTTTGTGGAGGAGTCGGAGCAGGGGAGATATGTCCTGGACGTGACCATCCACGAGGGCCGGAACCGGCAGGTGCGCCGCATGTGCGCCGCCGCGGGACTCGAGGTGCGCCGACTTGTGCGTGTGGCCGAGGGCGAGCTGCGCCTCGGCACGCTCCAGACCGGCCGCTGGCGCCGCCTCACGCCGGAGGAGACGAGCTATATCCGCGGTCTCGAGTGATTTATTTTTTGCAAGTTTTTGAATTTGTTCATGCAAATGTACTTGTAATTCGGTGAGAATCTGTGTAGAATAAGGCTAAATTGCATTTTCACCACGGTACGGCTGCTAAAATGACATAATCTGCAAGTTTTGCGGCCGCCGGAGGTCTGAGATATATGTCAACTGGGGGCAACATGGATGGATAAGGACATTCTCGCGCTGATCTCGCGGGACAACTCCGGCTTTTCCAAGGGCCAGAGGCTCATTGCGAAGTACATTCTCGAAAACTACGACAAAGCCGCGTTCATGACGGCGGGCAAACTTGGCAAGACGGTGGGCGTGAGCGAGTCCACGGTCGTCCGTTTCGCGGCGGAGCTGGGGTACGACGGCTATCCCGGGATGCGCAAGGCGCTCCAGGAGATGATACGCAGCCGCCTTACCTCCGTGCAGCGCATAGAGGCCGCAAAGGACCTCATAGATGACCGAAACATCCTCAAGGCCGTTCTCAGCGACGACATTGACAAGCTCCAGGCAACGCTCGAGGAGATAGATCAGGAGAGCTTTGACCGCGCGATAGACCTCATCATGTCCGCGAAGAACATATACATCTTCGCCTCCCGCACGTCGCAGAGCCTCTCGAGCTTTCTGGAGTTCTACCTCAACATGCTCCGTGACGGGGTGCATCTGGTGCGCGACAACTCAGCGGCTGAGGCCTATGAGCAGCTCATAAGGATAGGCGAGGGCGACCTCTTCATCGGCTTCACCTTCCCGAGATATTCCTCCCGTTCGCTGAAGGTCATGCGCTTTGCGAAGGACCGCGGTGCCTCTGCGCTGGCGCTGACGGACAGCGAGAGCTCTCCGCTCTACGGCGTGGCGGACGTCTGCCTCTTCGCCAAGAGCGAGATGGTCTCGTTCGTGGACTCCCTCGTCGCCCCGCTGAGTCTGGTCAATGCCATAGTCATAGCCGTCGGCGCGCGCTCGCGCGACAGGCTGTCAGACACGTTCAAGGACCTCGAGAACGTGTGGAGCGAGTATAAGGTGTTCGAGAAAATTGAAAGCTGACGCAGTTATAATAGGCGGCGGCGCTTCGGGGACGCTCTGTGCCGGTCTTGCGGCTGAGCGCGGCTTGAGCGTCATGCTGCTTGAACCGAACAGGATGTTGGGCCGCAAGCTGCGGATCACCGGCAAGGGCCGCTGCAACGTCACCAACGACTGTGACGCGCGTGAGTTCATCTCCGCCATCCCCGGCGACGGTCGCTTTTTGCAGAGCGCAATACATAGGTTTGGGACCTCGGACACGAAGGCGCTGTTCGAGGGCCTTGGTGTTGCTCTGAAGACCGAGCGCGGGAACCGCGTGTTCCCGGAATCCGACAAGGCCGACGACATAGCGGACGCCCTGGCGGAACTTGCGCGCAAAAACGGCGTCAGAGTGCTCAGGGAGCGCGCAAGGCACATCCTGACCGACGAGAGCGGCGCCGTCCGCGCCGTCACGACCGAGCGCGGCGAGATCGAGTGCGCCAATGCCGTCATCTGCACCGGCGGGCTCTCGTACCCCGGCACAGGCTCCACCGGCGACGGCTACCGTATGGCGCAGGAGCTGGGCCACACCATCCGCACCTGCCGCCCCTCGCTTGTGCCGCTGGAGTCCCCGGACAAGTGGTGCCGCGAGATGCAGGGCTTCTCTCTGCGCAACGTGGAGCTCTACGCCTATGAGGACGACAAGCTCATCTACAAGGCGCTGGGCGAGATGCTGTTTACGCACTTCGGCGTGTCCGGCCCGCTGGTGCTCTCCGCCTCGGCGCACATGCGCAGGTTCGGCGAGTGCAAATACCGCCTGTCCATAGACCTCAAGCCGGGCCTAGACGACAAGAAGCTCGACGCGCGGCTGCTCAGGGACTTTGAAAAGTACAGCAACCGAGAGTTCCGCAACTCCCTCGGCGATCTGGCCGGGCGCATGATGATACCCGTCCTGGTCGAGCTCTCGGGCATTCCGGGCGACACGCGGACAAATTCGGTCACAAAGCAGCAGCGAGCTGCGCTCGCAGAGCTTTTGAAGCATTTCCCCGTCGCCATATCCGGGCCCAGACCGATAGCCGAGGCCATCGTGACCTCCGGCGGCGTGGCCACAACGGAGGTAAATCCCCGGACGATGGAGTCCAAGCTCGTGCCCGGCCTGTACTTTGCGGGCGAGGTGCTGGACCTGGACGCTTACACGGGCGGATACAATCTGCAAATAGCCTGGTCTACGGCGTTCGTCGCCGCAAATTCTCTGCATCAGGGGTGTGAGGATGGATAAGCACTTTTCCGTCGCCATAGACGGGCCCTCTGGCGCGGGCAAGAGCACCATTGCAAGGGCCGCCGCCGCGCGCTTCGGCTTCATCTATGTGGACACCGGCGCAATTTACCGCACCGTGGGCCTGGCAGCCGCAAGGGCGGGCCTGCCGCTGGGCGCCGAGCAGGACGTGCTCGGGCTGCTGCCGGAGCTGGACATCCGCTTCGGCTACGGCGAGGACGGCGCACAGCACATGTACCTCAACGGCGAGGACGTCTCGGGCCTCATCAGGACGCCCGAGATATCCATGCGTGCCTCGGAGGTCTCCGCAATGCCTGAGGTCAGGGCGTATCTGCTGGACATGCAGCGCAAGATGGCCGAGCAGCACAGCGTCATAATGGACGGACGCGACATCGGCACCGTCGTACTGCCGGACGCTGCACTGAAGATCTTCCTCACCGCCAGCGCTGAGCGCCGTGCTGAGCGTAGATATCTCGAGCTGCACGAAAAAGGAGCGCCGGACAGCTATGAGCAGGTGCTTTGTGATATAATAAAACGTGACGAGAACGACTCCAACCGTGACGCAGCGCCGCTCAGGCGCGCGCCTGACGCGATAGAGGTCGACACAAGCGAGCTCACGCTCGAGCAGAGCATTGAAAAAATCTGCGCCCTGATAGCCGGGCGCATAGGAGGTGAGGAACGTGCCTGAAAAGGATCTGGAGCAGGAGAGACGCAGTTTCGGAAAGCTCTTTGACTTCCTCAAGCCCTTCGTCAAGGCCTTTTACCCCATGCGCTGCCGTGGTCGGGAGAACATCCCCGACGGTCCTGCGGTCATCTGTGCGAACCACTCCAACTACATCGACCCGCTGCTTGTGGCCCTCGCTTTCGGCAAGGAGAACTACATGCACTTCATGGCCAAGCTGGAGCTTGAGCGCGTGCCCATAGTCGGACCGGTGCTCAAGAAGTGCGGCATCTGCTTCGTGGACCGCGGCAAGGCCGATATCGACGCCATCCGCAACATGATGCGCTATCTAAAGCACGGCGAAAAGGTGTTCATGTTCCCTGAGGGCACCCGCGTCGAGCACGACAACGAGGTCGAGGCCAAGACCGGCGCCGTCAGGATAGCGTCCAAGATGAAGGTGCCCATCGTGCCCGTGTACATCCCGCGCGGCAAGAAGATCTTCGGCCGGGTGGAGCTGCGCATAGGCAAGCCCTACACCGTCGAGGGCAAGACGCACGAGGAGTACGAAAAGCTGGCCGACGGCATCATGGAACGCATATACGAGCTGAGGGACGGTACCAACGGATGAGCAGAGTCATATTGGCAAAGAGCGCGGGCTTCTGCTTCGGCGTGTCGCGCTCGGTTAAAATGGCCGAGGAACTGCTCGAGAGCGGACCGTGCAAGAGCCTGGGACCCCTCATCCACAACGAGGACGTAGTCTCCGACCTCGCACGCCGTGGACTTGAGGTCGTCTCCGACCCCTCAGAGGTCAGGCCGGGCGACCGGGTGATGATACGCTCGCACGGCGTCTCCAAGGCCGTGGAGGACGCCCTGCGTGATGCTGGCGCCGTGATAACGGACGCAACCTGCCCGAATGTTTCAAGAATACACCGTCTCGTGGCCGAGGCTTCCGCCAACGGCAGGCAGGTAATAGTTATCGGAACTGCCGGACATCCCGAGGTCCAGGCCATCTGCGGCCGCTGCAAGGACCCCGTGGTCGTTGGAAACGCTGAAGAACTTGCGGACTGGATTGATAAAAACGTCGATAAACGGACAGAACCCATCACGGTTGTCGTCCAGACGACGCAGACAGAAAAGAATCTGCACGAGTGTGAAAAATTAATAAAAAAATGGTGTACAAAAGCGGAAATCTTTGATACAATATGCTTTGCTACGTCCATCAGGCAAGAGGAGGCAGTAAAATTGGCCTCCGCATGTGGAGCGATGGTAGTCATTGGCGGGAAAAATAGCGCCAACAGCCTGCATTTGGCCGAGCTATGCGCGGAGCGATGCGCCAACACGCAATTTGTGGAAAATTCCGCCCAGCTCGACACCGGCGTCCTTCGGGACGTGGAAAACATAGGCATGACTGCCGGAGCATCCGCGCCGTCGTGGATAATCAAGGAGGTACTGGATAAGATGAGCGACGAGATCATGATTCAAGAGAACCCTGAGGCGGCCCCTGTCGAAGAGGCGCCGGTGCAGGCGGTGGAACAGCCTGCCGAAGAAGCGGCACCCGCCGTTGAGGCGGAAGCGGCACCCGCCGAAAAGAGCTTCGATGAGATGCTGGAGGATTCTCTGAAAACCATATATAACGGGGACAAGGTCAGCGGCGTTGTGGTTGCGATCACCCCGACCGAGGTCAGCATTGACCTCGGCACGAAATACTCCGCATTCATCCCCACCACCGAGTTCACCGAAGACGGCGCGGTCAAGATTGAGGACGCCGTGCATGTCGGCGATACGGTCGAGGCCATGGTCGTCCGCGTGAACGATGTCGAGGGCACGGCGCAGCTCTCCAAGAAGCGCATGGACGCCGTCAAGAACTGGGCTGACATCGAGGCCGCACAGGAAGCCGGCACCATTGTCGAGGGCACCGTAACCGAGGAGAACAAGGGCGGCGTGGTCGTTTCCGTCAAGGGCATCCGCGTGTTCGTTCCCGCTTCCCAGTCCGGTCTGCCGAAGGATACCCCGATGACCCAGCTGGTCAAGCAGAAGGTCCGCCTCAAGATCACCGAGGTCAATCGTGGCCGCAGGCGTGTGGTCGGCTCCATCCGTGCCGTGCTGCAGCGTGAGCGCCGTGAGAAGGCCGAGGCCATCTGGAACGAGATCGAGGTCGGCAAGGTCTACCACGGTGTCGTGAAGAGCCTCACCAGCTATGGCGCCTTCGTCGACATCGGCGGCATCGACGGCATGGTCCACGTTTCCGAGCTCTCCTGGAGCCGCATCAAGAACCCGGCCGAGGTCGTCTCCGTCGGCGACGAGCTCGAGGTCTATGTCATCGGCTTCGACAAGGAGGCCAAGCGCATTTCCCTCGGCTACAAGAAGGCTGAGGACAACCCCTGGACCAAGTTCGTCAACACCTACAACGTTGGCGACATCGCCAAGGTCAAGGTCGTCAAGCTCATGCCCTTCGGCGCGTTTGCCGAGGTCATGCCGGGCGTGGACGGACTCATCCACATCAGCCAGATCGCCAACCGCCGCATCGGCAAGCCCGATGAGGTCCTGAGCGTGGGCGACGTGGTCGACGTCAAGATCACCGCCATCGACAACGACAAGCAGAAGATCTCCCTCTCCATCCGCGCGCTGAGCGAGCCGGAACCGGCCCCTCGCCGCGCTGAGCCCGAGGCTCCTGCCGCCCCTGAGGAGGATGCCCTGGTCTATGAGGTCTCCGAGACCGGTGAGGCCACCGGCAACATCCCCGAGGATGTCCCCGGCACCGAGGAATAAGCCGAAAAACGTCAAACCTGCGTCCGTCGCAACCGCGGCGGACGCTTTTTTATATATTTTGGGCAATTTGTGCGTATTTTCCTTGCTAAAATGTAACTGAAAGTGTATAATTGTTAATAGATTTGTAAGATATGGGCCAACTGGGAAACGGAGGCTAAAATGACATTCCGCGTGGGCGACAGGATTGCGCACCCCATGCACGGCGCAGGCGTGATCGACAGCGTTGTTAAGAGGAAGATCAACGGAACTGAGAGGGATTATTATGTCCTGAAACTGCCGGTTGGCGATATGCTCGTCATGATACCGGTGGACACCAGCGCAGAGATAGGCGTCAGGCCCATAGTGGACGCCGACGAAGCCGAGAAGATACTCGGCTCAATCCCCGGCCTGGAGATAGAGATGACCCAGAACTGGAACAAACGATACCGGGAGAACATGCTCAAGATAAAAAGCGGGAACCTTCTCGAAGTTGCCGCAGTCGTAAAGGGGCTTATGCAGAGGGATAAGGAAAG
>CAUAHS010000024.1 GCA_958428885.1 uncultured Eubacteriales bacterium | reverse complement strand
CTCGGGGAAGCGCCAAAGCTCGTGCGGGCCGAAGACCAGGTCGACCACGCGGAAGCTCTTTTTCAGCTTTTCGGCCATGTGCGGCTGCTGGACCATGCAGCCGCAGACCGCCACCAGCAGGTTTGGGTTCTTCGCCTTAGCGTGGACAAGCGCGCCGACGTTGCCCAGCACGCGCATCTCCGCGTGCTCGCGGACGGCGCAGGCGTTCACGACGATGAGGTCGGCCACGCTCTCGCTGTCGGTGAAGCCGTAGCCCATCAGCTCGATGTAGCCGCGTATCTCCTCGCTGTCCGCCTCGTTCTGCTGGCAGCCATAGGTGTCCACCAGCGCCAGCGGCCTACGACCCGAGGCCTCTATGCGCTCGCGTATCTCAAAACATATCTCCCTCTGCCGCTCAAGCTCGGCGGCAGGTATTTCAACTCTCTTGTAAGCCATATTCCCTCCGACCCTGTTTTTCAGGTAGTAAGGATATATTTTATCATTTGGCAGTGGAAAGTTCAACGCTTTTACTATATAATATCCCAAAAAGCAACAGGGCAGAAAGAAGGTGCCTGGATTGCCCAGGATAAATATACTCTCCCCCTTCGTGGCGGACCTCATCGCCGCCGGCGAGGTGGTGGAGCGGCCTGCCTCCGTGGTTAAGGAGCTGCTTGAAAACGCGGTGGACGCCGGTGCACGGAACGTGACGGTGGAACTGCGCGGCGGAGGACGGGAGTTCATCCGTGTGACGGACGACGGCTGCGGCATGTCTCCCGAGGACGCCGGAATAGCCTTCCTCCGCCACGCGACGAGCAAGCTGCAAAACGAGCGCGGGCTGGAGGCCATAGGCACGCTCGGCTTCCGCGGCGAAGCTCTCGCGGCGATAAGCAGCGTCTCGCACATAGAGCTCGCCACCTGCGAACGCGGTGCGGACCTCGGCGTGCGCATGAAGCTCGACGCCGGCGAGATAATCGACATGTACGAGACCGGCTGCCCCTCGGGCACGACGATGATAGTCCGCGGTCTCTTTTACAACACGCCCGCGAGGCTCAAGTTCATGAAATCCGACCGTGCCGAGGGGGCGGCCTGTGTCCAGGCGGCGCTGCGCTGCGCCCTGGGCAGGCCGGATATCAGCTTCCGCTGCATCAAGGACGGCACGGAGGAGTTTTTCACCCCCGGCGACGGGCGCAAGGAGAGCGCCGTGTACTCCCTTCTTGGCCGTGACCTCGCCTCCGGCATGCTCGGCATCGAGCTCGAGGAGGGGCCTGTGCGAGTCACCGGCTGCGTGACGGAGCCCGCCGTGGCGCGCGGCAACCGCTCGGCGCAGTTTTTCTTCTGCAACGGGCGCTATATCCGCTCCCAGCTGCTCCAGGCTGCGGTGGAGCAGGCATACCGCGGCACGCTGCTGACCGGGCGCTTCCCCGCCTGCGTCGTGTACATCGACCTCGCCCCCGCCGCCGTGGACGTCAACGTCCACCCCGCCAAGACGGAGGTCAAATTCTCGGACGAGCGCCGAGTCTATGACGCGGTTTACTACGCCGTGCGCGGTGCGCTGGAGACTCCCCGCCGTCCGGACGCCGCCCCGGAGGTCCGGGAGCCCGCTCCGGAGCCGGAGCGCCCCGCCCCCAGGGGCGAAGTCCTGCCCATGCCCTCGCAGCCCCGGCCTCAGCCGGAGATAAAGCGCCCGGAAACCGGCTCCGGTGTGGACTACGCCGCCGTCAAGTGCCCGCCTGAGCCGACGCTCACCTTCCGCTCCGGGGCTGCGGCGCAGTCCGGGTCCGTGTCGGTCTCGGCTCCTCCCCCGTCCCCGGTACAGACAGAGCGGGCGCCCGCCAGACCCGCATGGATGCCGCGGTATGAGCCCGCTCCGGTGCCGGAAGCCCCGGCGGTACCGGTTGAGCCGCCCGAGCCGGTGCAGCAGCGGCTGCCGGAGACGGAGCCGCTCCCTGTGCAGGAGCAGGAGCCGATGTTCTCAGGCGAGCGCGTACCCGTCCGAGTCATAGGCGAGGCGCTGGAGCTCTACATACTTGCGCAGCAGGGCGACTCTCTGCTGGTCATCGACAAACACGCTGCACACGAGCGCATGATATACGACCGCCTGCGCCGCCGGGAAGCGGAGGTGATGAGCCAGACCTGCCTGGAGCCGGTGCCGTACACGCCGGACAGGGCCGCAGCCGCAGCGCTCTCCGAGGAGCTGCCGCTCATAAACTCGCTGGGCTTCGGGCTGGAGCCCTTCGGCAACGGCACCTTCGTACTGCGCTCCACGCCCTGCGGCCTGGAGCCCGCAGAGGCGCTCTCAGCGCTCGACGAGCTTGCGGAAGCCCTGCTCTCGAGCCGCCGCCCTGACAAGAACGCCGCCCGGGACGAGCTGCTCAAGACCGTGGCCTGCAAGGCGGCTATAAAGGCCGGACGCAGTTCCGAGCCGGAGGAGCTGCTCCGGCTTGCAGAGGCAGTCTGCTCCGGAGAGGTCCGCTACTGCCCCCATGGCCGCCCCGTTGTCTGGACTCTGACACGCCGTGACCTGGACAAGCAGTTCAGGCGGATACTTTAGCGTGAAAAACTGTTTGCATCGGCGCGGGAATATTATATAATTAGCTCCCGGGGGCCGCAGCGGTCCCCGGGAAAGATTTTTTGCAGTTTAAGGAGCTGGTGACGATGGATTACAACGAAGCCGCAATGCGGATGCACAGGGAGCACAAGGGCAAGATCGAGATCGCGCCCAAGGTCGCAGTCCGGGACCGCGATGCGCTCTCCACGGCGTACACCCCCGGCGTGGCGGAGCCATGCCGTGAGATCGCGCGCGATCCGGCGGCCGTCTGGGAGCTCACCGCGCGCGGGAACTTCGTCGCCGTCGTCTCGGACGGCTCCGCCGTGCTCGGGCTCGGGAACATCGGCCCGCTCGCGGCGATGCCCGTCATGGAGGGCAAAGCCCTGCTCTTCAAGGAGTTCGGAGGCGTGGACGCCGTGCCCATCTGTCTCGACGCCCACGAGCCCGCTGAGATAATCGCCGCAGTCCGCGCGATTGCGCCCAGTTTCGGCGGCATAAACCTCGAGGACATCTCCGCACCCAAGTGCTTCGAGATAGAGGAGGTGCTCGAGCGCGAGCTCGACATCCCCGTCTTTCACGACGACCAGCACGGCACGGCCATCGTCGTCTCCGCCGCGCTCACCAACGCGCTGAAAGTCGCCGGCCGCTCCCTGCCCGACTGCCGAATAGTCCTCAACGGTCCAGGCGCTGCGGGCACGGCTATAACCAAGATGCTGCTGACCCTCGGCGCACGCGACATCGTCGTCTGCGACCGGCACGGTGCGATAGTCCCCGGACGTGAGGGTCTCACCGCGCACAAGGTCTGGCTTGCGGAGCACACGAACCCCAGGCGTGCCTCCGGCTCGCTCGCGGACGTGCTGAGAGGGGCGGACGTGTTCATCGGCGTCTCCTCCGGCAATCTTATTACGCGGGACATGGTGCGCTCCATGGTTCCGGACCCCGTCGTCTTTGCCATGGCCAACCCCACCCCGGAGATACCTTACGCCGACGCCCTGGCGGCCGGTGCACGTGTCTCCGGTACGGGCCGAAGCGACTGCCCGTACCAGATAAACAACGTTCTCGCCTTTCCCGGAGTCTTTCGCGGTGCGCTCTCCGTCCGCGCTCGGGACATAAACAGCGCGATGAAGGCCGCCGCCGTCGGCGCACTGGCGGGCCTTGTCGGAGACGAGCTCTCGCCTGAGCACATCATCCCCGACGCCTTTGATCCCCGTGTCGCCCCCGCCATAGCCGAAGCCGTGGCAAAGGCCGCAGTCGAGAGCGGGGTGGCCCGGATATGAGGGAGATCTCCGCCGCAGCGATAACCGACTGCGTCCGCCGGCTCTGCCTCGAGGCGAACCGCCGCCTGCCCGCCGATGCCGAAGCCGCGCTCCGTTCCGCCGCCGAGTCCGAGCCCTGGCCCATTGCTTCCGGGATACTCGGCGAGCTCTGCGCAAATCTCGACGCCGCGCGCTCCGCCGAACTGCCCATCTGCCAGGACACGGGCCTTGTCACCGTCTTTGCCGAGCTGGGCGAGGACGCTCACGTCTCCGGCTTTGAGGAGGCCGTACAGGAGGGCGTGCGCCTCGGCTATGCCGAAGGATATCTGCGCAAGAGCGTGGTGCGTGACCCGCTCCGCCGCGGGAACACGGGCGACAACACCCCGGCCACCATCTATCTCCGCCTAGTGCCGGGGGGCAAGCTGCGCCTCACCGTGGCGCCCAAGGGCGCCGGCAGTGAGAACATGTGCGCCGTTAAGATGCTCACCCCCGCCGAGGGCGAGGAGGGCGTGCGGGCTTTCGTGCTCGACACGGTCAAGCGCGCGGGAGGCAAGCCATGTCCGCCGGTGGTAGTGGGCGTGGGCATAGGCGGCGGCTTTGACAGCGTGCCGAGGCTTGCCAAGGAGGCGCTGCTCCGCCCGCTGGACGTGCCGAATCCGGACGAACTCTATGACAAAATGGAGCGCGAGCTGCTCGAGGCGATAAACGCCACGGGCATCGGTCCCCAGGGCCTCGGCGGGCGCACGACGGCGCTCGCGGTGAGGATAAAGGCGGCGCCGACGCACATAGCCATGCTGCCGGCGGCGGTGTGCATAAGCTGCCACGCCCTGAGGCACGCAACGGAGGTGATATGATGGAGCCGATCAGAATAACTGCGCCGCTCGACGAGCAGACGGCTCGTTCGCTCCACGCGGGGGACCGCGTGCTGCTCTCCGGCACGGTGTATACTGCCCGTGACGCCGCTCACCGGCGCCTGGTGGAGCTGCTGGACGCCGGAGGGGAGCCGCCCTTTGACCTGCGTGGCGCGGTAGTCTACTATTGCGGACCCGCTCCGGCGCCTCCGGGGCGGCCCATAGGCGCAGCGGGACCCACCTCCAGCTACCGCATGGACGTGTTCGTGCCCCGGCTGATGGAGGCCGGGATGCTCGGCATGATAGGCAAGGGCCCGCGCTCCGAGAGCGTGGCTGTTGCCGTCCAACGGCACGGCGGGGTCTATTTTGCCGCCGCCGGCGGAGCGGGAGCGCTGCTGGCCGGCTGCGTGGAAAGCGCCGAGCTCGTGGCCTACCCGGAGCTCGGTCCAGAGGCGGTGCGGAGGCTCGTGGTGCGGGATCTGCCCCTCACCGTGGCGCTCGACGCCTCGGGCGGCGACCTCTACGTCTCCGGCCCGGCGGCATATCTCGACTCACTGTGCGAAAAATGAACAGACTTTTCGCCTCGCGGCTTCGTCCTTAGGGATGGAGCCGCGAAATTAATTGCTTTTTAAAGAAATGTTAACGGAATGGTCAAAGAAATGATGCAAAATTGATGCAATCAGGTTTTATTATCAGGGCACAGACAAAGGACAGGGGGATACGACGATGAAAAAGCTCTGCGCGCTCATAGCCGCTGCGGCACTGGCGCTCACCATGCTGTCAGCCTGCGGCACAGATGTCCAGACCGGACAGAGCAGCACAGTAAACAGCACCGTGTCCCGTATGCCACGCACTGTCGTCGCCCTCTGAACTTCGTACTGCTTCATATACATACTTTTTCCTCCTGATTGGTCACGCTCTCAGGAAACTCCAACCCCCGCCCCCGACCGCCCCCCGGTCGGGGGTGTAGGTTTTTTCGGCTTTCCGCGCAAAATTTGGCCGCATCTACTTGCTGTTGATATGCGGAAAATGTTATAATATAACTTCCGTTTGGAGGTGTTTTTATATGTCTGAGCCATACGTCCTCGGTATAGGGGCCGCAAATATAGACGTCCACGGCAAGAGCCGTGTGCCCATCGTGATGCGTGATTCCAACCCCGGCCACCTGCGTACCTCCGCCGGCGGGGTCACAAGGAACGTACTTGAGAACCTCTCCCGCCTCGGCGTGCGCACGAAGCTGATCTCCGCCGTCGGCGCCGACCTATACGGCGAGATGGTGCTGCGCAGCTCCGCCGCCGCCGGAATCGACATCTCCGGAGTTGTTACCGTCCCCGGTGCGGCCTCAAGCTGCTACATTTCCGTCCTCGACCAGAAGGGCGACATGCTCGTCGCCATGTCCGACATGGGCATACTCGAGAACGTCACGCCCGAGCTTGTGCGCAGTCACGGGCCGGAGCTGCGTGCGGCGGCAGCCGTGGTCTGTGACCCCTGCCTGCCCGTTGAGACGCTCGACACGATAATCGCAGAGGCCGGGAACGCTCCGGTGTTCCTGGACCCGGTCAGCACCAGCTATGCGCGCAAGGTCCGTCACCTTGTGGGCGGGCTCAGCTGCGTAAAGCCGAACCGCATAGAGCTCGGCGTACTGGCGGACATGGATACGGACACGCCTGAGCGTGTGGAGGCGGCCTGCTCCGCCCTGCTGGCGAAGGGCGCCCGCCGTGTCGCCGTCAGCCTCGGCGAACGGGGCTGCTATTATGCGGATGCGGAGGGCAGGCGCATACAGCGCGCGCTCAAGCCCGTGGAGCTCATGGCCAACGCCAACGGCGCCGGCGACGCATTCATGGCCGGGCTCGTCTACGGCTGCGTGAGCGGCCTTGACGCCGACGAGAGCATAGACTTCGCCCTTGGCGCCGGTTCGCTCTCCGTGGCGAGCGAGCTGACCATAAACCCGGCGATGTCCGTCGAGAGCGTCCGAAAACTGTTGGAGGAGAACGGGCGCTGAATGGGCAGACTCAACGTAAGAAAATTTTCGCACAGTCTCAACGTGAGATACATAACAGAGGCCGACTTTCCCGACATCGCCGCACTGTGCGCGGGCAATCCGCTGTACTATGAGAAACTCGGCCATCCCGCCCCCGCCGCGAAAGACATACGTGCCGATATCGAGGCGCTGCCTCCGGGCAAGGGCAAGCGGGACAAATATTACCTCGGCATTTTCGGCTTGGACGGCCGTCTGGACGCCGTGCTGGACCTCATTGCCGGCTATCCCGAGCGCGACACGGCATGGATCGGCTTTTTCATGGTGGACGCCGCGCTCCAGGGCAGAGGCCTGGGCTCGGGAATGGTATCCGAGCTGCTGGAGGCGCTGGCGGCCTACGGCTTTCGCCGCGTGGCGCTCGGCGTCGTGAGCGGCAATCCGCAGGCGGAGGCCTTCTGGCTCAAAAACGGCTTCACCTTTTACGGCGAGCCCCGCACGGACCGCAGTCCCGTCATAAGGACCATGGAGCGGACGCTGAACGCCGGCAACAACTTGTGCACCCATCATTTTTATACAGGAGGAAGACATATGAACGAATATCTGGACATAAAGCCCGAGGTCCGCGAGGCACTGGACACCGGAGCTCCGGTCGTCGCCCTTGAGAGCACCATCCTGAGCCACGGCATGCCCTGGCCTGAGAACCTGGACTTTGCCGCCAAGGTCGAGGACGTCGTGCGCTCCGAGGGCGCCGTCCCGGCGACTATGGCCGTCATGGGCGGCAAGCTGAAGGTCGGTCTCTCTCAGGAGGACCTCGAGGTCATGTGCCGCGCCGAAGGCGTCGGCAAGGTGAGCCGCCGCGACGTGCCGGTGTACATCGCCTCCGGCCGCAACGGCGCCACGACTGTCGCAACCACCATGCTGATAGCGCAGATGGCGGGCGTGCACGTGTTCGCCACGGGCGGCATCGGCGGCGTACACAGGCACGGCGAGGTGACGATGGATATCTCCGCCGACCTGCAGGAGCTGGCCCACACCTCCGTGGCCGTGGTCTGCGCCGGTGCAAAGCAGATCCTCGACATCGGCCGCACTCTCGAGTATCTCGAGACGATGGGCGTGCCGGTCATCGGCGTGGGCACTGACGAGTTCCCCGCCTTCTACTGCCGCCGCAGCGGCCACAAGCTCGACTACGCCGCAAAGGACGAGGCCGAGATCGCCGCGATCCTGAAAGCCAAATGGGCGCTCGGCATGGACGGCGGTGTGCTCATCGCCAACCCGATAGCCGAGGCCGACGGGCTCGACTTCGACTACATGGAGGGCATAATCAACGTCGCGCTCGAGGCTGCCGACGCCGCCGGCGTGCACGGCAAGGACATCACGCCCTTCCTGCTCGCCAAGGTCAAGGAGCTGACCGGCGGCGAGAGCTTCAAGTCCAACGTCGCCCTCGCGCTCAACAACGCGCGCGTCGCCGCAAAGATCGCCGTCGAGTACGCCAAGAAGTAACTGCCACAGCGTTTTATAACTCTATAAAACAAGCAAGGGGGGACCCGAAGTTGGGGTCCCCCCTTTTTGTATGAAAACGACCCGCATCCCGGAGGATACGGGCCATTGAAAGCGCAAACCCCCGCGTCATATGACGTGGGGGTTATACAGCGTGATTATTCCATCGCGTTGAGCTTGACGGTCATCGCGCTCTTCTTGTGAGCCGCGTTGTTCTTGTGGATGAGACCACGAGCTGCGGCACGATCGACAGACTTCACAGCAACTTTATAGGTACCGGCAGCCGCCTCCTTGTTGCCCTCGGCAACCGCCGCGTCGAACTTCTTAATGACAGTCTTCAGCGCCGTCTTCTGCGCCTTGTTACGAGCATTCTCAACCTTGGACTTCACATCGCGCTTCATTGCGGACTTTATATTGGGCATTCCGTTTGCCACCTCCTCCTATAAAATTGCACAGGCTACTCGCCCGCGGATTGTTATTTTACCATTCAGGACTATAAAAATCAAGGCTTTTTTACAATTTTACTTTGAAAATTGAATACGCACGGGCACGGGCGCCAAACTATACATTATCTTGTGTTATCGAGGTGCAGTATCTCAATGTACAGACATTTCAGGACCGACCTCGCCGCCGAGCAGAGGGAGCTCACAGCCGGTGCAGGCGAGCTGAAGGGTGTTCGCGCAGACACGCAGACCCGCGGGGGCTTTGATATCACCACAGTCGAGATCCTTGACGCCGAGGGCGAGAAAGCGTTATGTAAACCCATTGGCAAATACGTGACTCTCGGTCTTGAGCCGCTCATGTGCCGCACTTCCGAGGCATTTGAGGACGCGGCGGAACTGCTTGCCGAGCTGATACGGAGCCTCCTCCCCTCCGACGATGGAAAGGGCACGCTCGTGGCCGGACTGGGCAATGACGAGATGACGCCGGACGCAGTTGGGCCGCTGGCTGTGAACTCGGTAATAGCGACCCGGCATTTGAAGCGCGGCATGCCCGAGGACTTTGCGGCATTTACCACCGTCAGCGCAGTGAAGCCCGGTGTGCTGGGAGCGACGGGCATTGAGTCCGCCGAGCTGCTGCGTTCCGCCTGTCGTGCAGCCGACCCCGCGCGGCTGATCGCCGTGGACGCCCTCGCCTCCGCCTCGCTCGACCGCCTCTGCCGCACGGTGCAGCTCACCAACGCAGGTATCGTTCCCGGCTCAGGCGTGGGCAACGACAGAGCGGCGGTGAATCAAAAGTCTCTGGGTCTCCCCGTTCTTGCGATAGGCGTCCCCACCGTTGTTGACGCCGCAGCGTTCTCGGACTCCCCCGACGCAGTCGGTATGTTTGTTACGCCCAGGGATATCGACGCTTCCGTCCGCGATGTTGCAAAACTTATCGGCTACGGCATAAACCTGGCGCTGCATGACGGTCTTACGGTAGCTGATATCGATATGCTCAAGTCTTGAGCTGATGTTTCACGTGAAACATGACGAAGCCCGCCGTTTCACGTGAAACATATTGAATATCGGGCGTGAAACTGCTATAATCGCATAGAGAAAAGAGGGATAGGATATGGGCAAGATCATAGCCGTCGCAAACCAAAAGGGCGGCGTTGGCAAGACAACGACCTGCGTGAATATAGCCACAGCGCTGGCAAAGCGAAACCGAAAGGTGCTGCTCTGTGACTGCGACCCGCAGGGCAACAGTACCTCCGGCATGGGCGTAAGCAAGGAGCACGCACCAAATGTCTACGACCTGCTGGTCCGCGGGGCGGAGGCCTCCGACTGCATCGTCAAGACACAATTCGGAGACGTGCTGCCGTCCAACAAGGAGCTTTCCGGCGCCAGCGTGGAGCTTGTGGACATGGATAGCCGGGAGTTCGTGCTGAAAACCAGACTGCTCGGCGCCAAAGAGGCTTACGATTACATATTCATAGATTGCCCGCCCTCTCTGGAGCTGTTGACGGTCAACGCACTGGCTGCAGCCGACAGTGTGCTCATACCAGTGCAGTGCGAATACTATGCGCTTGAGGGCATCGCCGATCTGATGACGACTATCAAGCTGACCAAGAAGCGGCTCAATCCGACGCTTGAAATACAGGGCATCGTGCTCACAATGTACGATTCCCGCACAAATTTCTCAGAGCAGGTGGCCGCAGAGGTCGAAAAATTCTTCGGGACCTCGGTTTACAAGACCCGGATCCCGCGGAATGTCCGAATTGCGGAGGCCCCCAGCCACGGCGAGCCGGTCATAAAATATGACCGCATCTCAAAGGGCAGCAGGGCGTATCTGCACCTGACGGACGAGTTCATAAGAAGGGAGGAGTGACCGTGGCGGCAAAAAAGGGCCTGGGAACAGGTCTCGACGTGTTGTTTGGTGACAGTTCACGGGAGGAAAAGGCGCCGGAAGGCGTTCTCGAGCTTCCAATTGCCAAGGTGGAGCCCAGGGACAACCAGCCGAGAACGGTCTTTGACGAGGAGGCGCTCTCCGAGCTGGCCGAATCAATAAGGGAATACGGCGTCATACAGCCCGTCACCGTGCGAAAGCTGGACTCCGGCTATTATCAGCTCATCGCCGGCGAGCGCCGATGGAGGGCTGCAAGGCTTGCTGGGCTGACGGAGATACCCGCGCGCGTGATAGAGGCCGACGACAAGCTGACCACCGAGCTTGCACTCGTTGAAAACCTCCAGCGCGAGGACCTGAACCCCGTCGAGGAGGCGCAGGGCTACCGGACGCTGATGGAGGACTACGGGCTTACCCAGGACGAGGCTGCACAGAGGGTCGGGAAGTCCCGCCCGGCGGTAGCAAATGCGCTCAGACTGCTGTCGCTGGCGCCGGAGGTGCTGCAATTTGTGGAGCAGGGGCTGCTCTCAGCAGGTCACGCGCGGGCGTTGGTCACAGTGAAGCCCGAGGAGCTGCAAATCGATGCGGCAAGACAGGTGATGAAGAACGGTCTCTCCGTGCGGCGCACAGAGGAGCTTGCAAAGCGGCTCATGCGAGCGCCGAAGCCGGAGCCAGAGGACGACGGCACGATAAGAGTGGACTATGCCGCAGAGGTGACAAGGAGGCTCGAGAGAGCCCTTGGCCGCCGTGTGTTGCTCAGCGAAAACGGCAAAAAGGGCCGGATCGTGCTCGAATACTACGGCGCAGACGACCGCGAGAGGCTCATAGAGGCCCTCGCCGGCTTGAATAAAGAATAATTGAGGGGTAAGGGAATATGTTAGACATCAAATTTGTACGCGAGAATCCGGACGCTGTACGTGAGAACATAAAGAAGAAGTTCCAGGACGAGAAGCTGCCGCTGGTCGACGAAGCCATAGACTATGACGCGCGCCTACGTGCCGCGATCACAGAGGCGAACGAGCTGCGTGCCTCCCGCAACACGCTCTCCAAGCAGGTCGGCATGCTGATGGGTCAGGCCAAAAAGGACCCCTCCAAGCTGGAGGAGGCCGAAAATGTCAAGGCTCAGGTCAAGGCTCAGGCCGACCGCCTCGCAGAGCTCGAGGCGCAGGAGACAGAACTGGAGGAGAAACTCCGAGCCGTCATGATGCGCATACCCCAGATGATAGACCCCAGCGTGCCCATCGGCCCCGATGATTCCCACAATGTGGAAGTGCTGCGTTTTGGCGAGGCCAAAGCGCCTGAGTTCGACATCCCTTATCACACCGAGATCATGGAGAGTTTCGGCGGAATAGACCTGGACGCGGCACGTCGTGTGTCCGGCAATGGTTTCTATTATTTGGTAGGCGATATCGCCCGTCTGCATGAGGCGGTGCTGGCTTATGCGCGCGACTCGATGATAGACCGAGGGTTCACGTATGTCATTCCGCCGTTCATGATCCACGGCAACGTGGTGGAGGGCGTCATGTCCTTCCCTGAGATGGACGCGATGATGTACAAGATCGAGGGCGAGGACCTGTATCTGATAGGCACATCGGAGCACTCGATGATAGGCCGGTATATAGACCAGATCATCCCGGAGGCGCAGCTGCCGCTGACGCTGACGAGCTATTCCCCCTGTTTCCGCAAAGAGAAGGGCGCGCACGGCCTGGAGGAGCGCGGGATATACCGCATCCACCAGTTTGAGAAACAGGAGATGATCGTGCTCTGCCGACCTGAGGACAGCATGATGTGGTACGACAAGCTGTGGCACAACTCGGTGGATCTGTTCAGGAGCCTGGACATCCCCGTGAGGCAGCTGGAGTGCTGCTCGGGCGATTTGGCAGACCTGAAGGTCAAGAGCTGCGATATCGAGGCCTGGAGCCCGAGGCAGGGCAAGTACTTCGAGGTGTGCAGCTGCTCGAATCTCGGCGACGCTCAGGCACGCCGCCTGAAGATAAGGGTCCGCGGCGAGGACGGCAAGCTTTATCTCGCCCATACGCTCAATAATACCTGCGTAGCGCCCCCCCGTATGCTCATCGCCTTCCTCGAGAACAATCTCAACGCGGACGGCACCGTGGATATCCCCGAGGTGCTGCGCCCCTATATGGGCGGCAAGAGCAAGCTCATCCCCAATAAATAATCTGCACTTCGCTGCGCACAGCGCGTTTGAAAGTTTCGTCCACCTTTTCAAAGGTGGCAGGGTCCAGGGACAGAGTCCCTGGCCGCCCGCCGCAGCGGGCGGAACCCCCTCTTGCTTAATGAAGATCAGGAAGGGGGTCCAAGGGGGAAACCCTATCAAGGGGTTTC
>CAUAHS010000023.1 GCA_958428885.1 uncultured Eubacteriales bacterium | reverse complement strand
TCTCGTCAAGTATAACGGCCTTCGTGTAGGTGGAGCCGACGTCGCATCCTCCGTAATATTTCATCTTTTACCCCTCTTTATTTCACATCATATTCGTATTTCGGGAACTTCCCGATGTCGTAATCCTGCTTCAGGATATCGCGGCGCTCCATGCCGTCGTAATGCTTCTTGAGGAACGGCTCGACCACATAGAACAGGGCCTTGCCGTCCAGGTCGAAGTAAAACACCGCGAAGAGGCCCGCGTAAACCGCGGCGCCGACGCCGGCGATTATGCCCAGAGTCTTTTTAAATTTCCGCATTTTCCTGCCCCCCTTACCAGCTCATGGAGTCGTCAAACTCGAGCAGCGACGGGTCGAGCGGCTCCTCGTGCATGACGGTGAACATGTAGTCGTTCACTATGCGGCGTATCTCCATACGCGACACCGTGCGGCTGTCGGGCAGCGCGTGCGGCATCCAGATGGCGTGGATATTGCGCTTGCGGAACTCGTCCTCGAACATGCCGGTGATGCCCTGCATGCCCTTGCACTGCACCTGGTCGTACATCATGACCATGTCGCAGTTGAAGCGCTCCATGTTCTCCCAGATCTCGAAGATGTGCTTGTAGCCGCCGACGGCCATGCGGCGCATGGGCGCCCACTCGTTGTAGAGCGTGAAGTCCTCCATGAGGTGGTCCTTCGTGTCCGTGCGCATGACGATGTCGAACATCAGCGAGTCCATGTTCATTATCGTGTTCAGGCCCCAGCAGTTGTAGGCCCAGGTGCACCAGTGAGAGTAGTAGAGCGGTGCGCAGCTCCAGGCCAGCACGCGGTGGCGGGTCTCCGGGAAGGTGTTTATCTTCTTCTCCACGCAGCGGTACATGATCTTCTTGACGCGCTTGTCGGTCTGCGCCCAGATGTCGCGCCAGCCCGCCTGCGAGTAGTAGATGCGGTAGAGCGCCTGGGCGACGCCGTTTATCGGGTAATACGGCGTGTTGGCCGCCACGTCCCACTTCTCGCGCTCGAACACGGTGAGCTGGTTGTACTTCTCGATGTAGCTCACGAACACGTCGTAGTCGAACGGCATGCCGGTCTGCTCCTCGATGAACTTCCAGCACTCTTCGATCTCGCGGCGGCAGTGCTCCTGAACCAGCGGGTCGTCGAACTGCATGGGCTGAGGCATGGCGAAGAGCGGCTTGTCGTAGGCCCAGTCCTGGAGTATGCTCGTGCCGACGGAGCCGTCGCAGGCCTCGTTCGAGGTGACGAGGAACGGGAAGTAATCCGGCATGTCGTCGAGGATGGAGAGTCCGGCCTCGGCCTGGCACATCGGGCAGGGGTCGCCGGGCAGGCCGATGGACTGTGCGGCGTCTATGTAGTTGAGCACGGTGTGGCAATTGACGTGGCAGGTGACGAAGTACGGCACCATCTGCAGCGGCACGTCGTCCATCCTGTCGCGCCAGGGGTAGAAGATGGCGCCCGCGACGGTCTCGTCGTGCGCCGGGGTCCTGTACCAGAGCTCGTTGCGCTTGCCGCCGTGGATATTGGCGTCCGCGGAGAACATGCGCATGAACTGCCTTATCGTCTCGTTGACCATGGCCCTGTAATGCCAGGCGGAGGCGGCGAGCGTCGGCCCGCGCATGCCCTCGAAGCCGCGGTCAAACCAGTGCATGACGGTCAGGTAGGTCTGACCTACCCAGCGGTAGCGCCATACGCCCTTGGCAAAATTCACCACGCCACCGTATTTCATGATGTCGTGCACCATCATGCCGTAGTTGTAGAGCCAGATGCGGTTGAAGTAGTACATCGTGTCCTTGAAGCCGCGCCACTCGCGGTGCTTGTAGAGGCCGGTCTTGGGGATGTACAGGTCGCCCAGGCGCCGCTCTCCGTGCGGCTTGCCGTACCAGAAATCCCGGGCAAGTTTCTTAATGTTTTTGATCTTCATCTTCACTTGCCCTCCTGTATCTTTTTGATCTCGATGCTCTCTATGAACGCCTGGAACCGGGTCCGGAGCTGGCCGGAGGCGCTGTTTATGTACTCCTTCTCGATGGAGCAGACCGGGATGCCGAAGTCGCGCTGGAGGACTATGGTGTTTATCGTGCGCTCATAGCTCCAGTACTCGCAGAACTTGTTGCTCTCGACGATGATGCCGTCGGCGCGGTATTCCCGCGCGATGTCCGCGAGCTGCTTTTTGCGTCCGCGCATCTCATCCTGGCCCATGAAGCGCGGGCACATGCTGGTCTTGATGTAGTGCCTCGCTATGGCGTCCAGCGGCTCCTGGCCTTCGGCTACGACTATCTCCTCCCTGCCCGGCATGGAGCCGTAGCAGTAGCGGTCCGCAACGACCATGGCGCCGCAGCCCTCTATGAGCTTGGTGAAGCCCGGGTCGTCGTTCTCGGAGCCTGAGAGCATGACCTTGCAGCGGAACCAGGGCTTGGGGTCCGCCTCGCGCGTGCGCAGCTCCTCAGCCGTCTCGCGCAGATAGGGCAGTATCAGGTACTTCGGACACACCAGCGTCACCAGCTGGATGACGTGGAACTCGTAACCCGTGATCGTTGGGTTATCCATCTTGCGGTAGTTGCCGATCTCGTTTATGAGGCGGCAGACCTCGTTGTGCTCCTCGATCGTGCGCATGAGCGCCTCGTCCGAGGTGTCGATGCCGAATTTCTCCCTCAGCGGCTTTAGGACGTGCGCACGGAGCTGCTCACGGTAGTGCTCAAAGCTGTTCTCCGTCTTTTTGAAGGGCACGTCGGTGAACTCGCAGAAGAAATCCGGGTTCTGGATGAGGTCCATCATCTGCATGTGCTCCTGGAAGCGGCAGGTGACCGTGCAGGTCTCCGTGGCCATCTCGGCGTCCAGGAAGTTGTAGCCGCCCTCGAGCGCGCGCTCCAGCAGGCTGCGGCCGTAGTGGCAGGTGCGGCCGGACATGTAGTAAGTCGCGATGTCCGGCGAGGTGCACCTCGGCGCACGGAGCCTCACACCAAAGCAGCCGGGCAGATCAAGCAAGACCTCCGGCATAAAGTAGCAGGTGTAGCCCAAGGCGCGCTTCCCCTCGCCCTTGGCCTGCTTCACAAGGTCGTTATTCGCCTCCTGGAGCAGGTCTTCAAAAAAAATCAGGTGCTTTAGGTCTCTCATTCAAATCCCCCTCTGTCAACCAGTTGTTTTTCTGCCCAATTTGCTTTGCCAAAACACCTTTTCTACTGTCAAGGATAACAAAGCTATCGTTAAATGTCAAACACATTTTTTCAACACTCGGCTTATTTTTTGAGCAGTTTCCGTTTATACCGCATTTATACGCGCGATAATCGCCATTTTTGAGCCGTCGCCTCTGGTTAGACCACTTTGGGCCTAAAAACGTCCGGTTATCCGCTCGCATATGTTGGACTCTAACAAAATTAGCTCTTTAAAGCGTAAAATTTTGATGCGCTTTGGCGATTGACAAATCGAGGATATTTCATTATATTAAATCGCAACACAAGGGAGTGTGAACGGGATACGTTCGCGCTCCCTTGTGCTTTTTGGGATATGGAAGATCAAACGTAGAGGAGGAAAAACAATGAAAATGAAGAAATTGCTCTCTATCCTGCTGGCTCTGTGTCTGGTGCTCGGGCTTGCGGCCTGCGGCAGCACGGACGGTAGTACTGTAAGCGACAGCCCCAGCGGCGGCGACGGCGGCTCTTCGGGCGACACACTGAAGATCGGCCTCATCGGCCCCATGACCGGCGGTCTTGCGGCTTACGGCAACTCCATGCGTGAGGGCTTTGAGCTCACCATCGCCGAGATAAACGAGGCGGGCGGCATCCTCGGCCAGCAGGTCGAGATGGTAGTTGCGGACGACCAGGGCACCGACACCGAGTGCGTCAACGCCTTCAACAGCCTCGTCTCCCAGGGCATCAAGATAATCGTCGGCTCCGCCACCTCCGGCTGCACCAGCGCCATCACCGGTCTGGCCAACGAGGAGGGCGTCATCCTCATCACCCCCAGCGCCACGGCCGACTCCATCACCACCGAGGACGATTACGTCTTCCGCTCCTGCTTCCGTGACAGTCTCCAGGGCGACATCGCCGCGGCCTATGTCGCGAGCATGGGCTACACCAAGGTCGGCACCATCGAGTGCAGCGCCGACACCTACTCCATGGGCCTCGTCGCCAGCTTCACCGCCGCCTGCGAGGAGCGCGGCATCGAGATAGTCGCCGCCGAGTCCACCGCCACCATGGACGCTCAGGACTTCACCAACCAGTGGTCCGCCATGGTCAGCGCCGGCGCCGAGCTGGTCTACGCCATCTACTACTACGACGCTGTCGGCCCGTTCCTCATCCCGCAGGCCCGTGCGGCCGGCTACACCGGCGCTATAATGGGCGCCGACGGCTTTGACGGCACGCTCGACTACATATCCGAGGGCAGCGACCTCTCCGCTTTCAACGACGTGTTCTGGACCAACCACTATGACCCCTCCGACCCCTCCGAAGTCACCGCGGCTTTCGTCGAAGACTATGAGGCCGAGTACGGCACCGCCCCGATGTCCTTTGCCGCTCTGACTCACGACTGCCTGCTCATCGTGCAGAAGGCCATCGAGACCGTCGGCTCCGCCGACGACATCGCCGCTGTGCGCGATGCCATGGCCGATACCAGAGTTGTCTACGACGGCGTCACCGGCACCTTCTCCCTCGACGAGAGCGGCACGCCTACCAAGGGCGGCGCGATCATTGAGTTCTACCTCGGCGAAGTGACCGACGAGGAGACCGGCGAGGCGATCCCCACCGTGATGCAGCGCCTTGAAACCACCATAACCGCTGACGAGCTCACCTGATCCTCCCACTCCCACTCTCCCAACCCACAGGGGAGACGTCAGCAAACGGCGTCTCCCCGCCGTGTAAAAAGCGGCGGGGAGACGCTGTATAAGTCTATAGAGGAAAGGCGGAGGATTTTATGGGGACCTTTTTACAAACTCTGTTCGTGGGACTGAGACTTGGCAGCGTCTACGCGCTCATCGCCCTCGGCTACACCATGGTCTACGGCATCATCAGACTCATCAACTTTGCGCACGGCGACTTCATCATGGTCGGCGGCTACACGCTGGTATTCACCGTGCCCGTACTCACCGCAGCGGGACTTCCGGCCTGGACTGCGGTCATACTCGGCTTTATCGTCTGCGCCCTTGTGGGCGTGGCGGTCGAGCTCATCGCATACCGCCCCGTCCGCAAGAAGGGCACCAACATGTCCGCGCTCATAACGGCCATCGCCATGAGCCTGCTGCTTGAGAACCTCGCCCAGGCCATCCCGGCCATCGGGCCCGACCCCAAGATTGCCAGCCAGATCTTCGGCAGCGGCGGCATCACCGTCTCGGGAGTCACGCTCGACTTTAAGACCATCTATACAATAATAGTCAGTGGACTTATAATGTGCGCTCTCTACCTCTTTACCCAGAGAACCAAACTTGGCCGCGCGATGCGCTGCGTCTCCGAGGACAAGGAGGCCAGCATACTCATGGGCGTCAACGTCAACACGACCATCGTCGCCACCTTCGCCATAGGCGCGGGGCTTGCGGCGGTCGCAAGTCTCATGTACGTCGCGCAGTACCCCAAGGTCTACACCACCATGGGCTCACTTCTGGGCCTCAAGGCCTTCGTGGCGGCCGTCCTCGGCGGCATCGGCATCGTGCCCGGCGCCATGCTCGGCGGACTGGTCATCGGACTTGTCGAGAGTTTTTCCACGAGCTACATAAGCTCCAGCCTTTCGGACACCTTCGTGTTCCTCATCCTCATCGTGGTGCTTATCATAAAGCCCGCCGGAATACTCGGAAAGAATGTGGGTGAAAAGGTATGAGCAAACTTCAAAAACGCGGATACATCGTCAACACCGCAGTCCTCGTCGTGCTCTTTGCGCTTTTTATGCTGCTCTCGGGCGCCCTCGGCGGCACGGACGGCTTCAAGCTCATCCTTGTCCCGAGCATCTGGCAGTGCTGCTATCTCATAATCCTCGCTGCGAGTTTGAACCTCGTGCTCGGCTTTCTCGGCCAGCTCTCGCTCGGCCACTGCGGCTTCATGGCCATCGGCGCCTACACCGCCGCGCTGCTGAGCCTCGCCTTTCAGCGCGCCGGGGTCTATGACGAGAAGAGCGGAGCGGTGTTCATCGTCATCATCTTTCTGTGCATCATCGCCGCCGGTCTGCTGGCCGCCGTTATCGGCGCCGTCGTCAGCATCCCCGCGCTCAGGCTCAAGGGCGACTACCTCGCCATAATCACGCTCGGCTTCGGCCTCATCATCGTCAACGTCATCAACAACCTGCCCTTTGCCGGTCAGAACGGCCTCGCGGAAGGCTCCGCCTCCGCCTCGCTCTACGCCACCGGCCTCGGCTTCGGCACCGCGGCAAAGGTCACATACATCTGGGTCGCGCTGCTCGTCACTATCGTCTGCATCGTGCTGATGTTCATGTTCATCCGCTCCAAGTACGGCAGGGCCATCCGCGCCATACGCAACGACGAGATCGCCGCGAGCGCCGCAGGCATCAACACCAGCTACTACAAGGTGCTGACCTTCTCCTTCTCGGCCTTCTTCGCCGGGGTCGCCGGTGCGCTCTATGCCTGCGCCAACGCCTCGCTCTCGACCAGCAGCTTCTCCTTCACCAACGGCGGCATACTCAACTCCACCTTCGTCGTCGTCATGGTCGTGCTCGGCGGCATGGGCTCGCTCACGGGCTCCATCTTCTCCGCCGTCATCATGTACGTGCTCAACTACCAGATCAAAAACGGCGCCTGGGTCTCGGCCCTGCCCGGATTTTTGCAGGGCGTGTTCACCTACCCCATGCTCGTCTATGCTCTGGTGCTGGTCGTCATCATCATCTTCCGCCCGAAGGGCATCTTCGGCACCTATGAGTTCTCGCTCACGGGTCTCGGCTCTTCCCTGGCCGCAAGACTGCGTGGAACGAAAAAGTCCGCCGCAAAGGAGGCTGTGCAGCATGAGTGAAAAGCATGTTCCGACGCTTGAGACAAAAAAGCTCGGCATCTCCTTCGGCGGCCTCAAGGCCGTCTCGGACTTCAACATCACGATAGACAAGGGCGAGCTCGTCGGCCTCATCGGCCCCAACGGCGCGGGCAAGACCACGGTGTTCAACCTGCTCACCGGCGTCTACAAGCCCACCGAGGGCACCGTGCTGCTGGACGGCGTGCCGCTCAACGGCAAAAAGACCCACCAGTTCGTCGCCGCCGGCATCGCCCGCACCTTTCAGAACATCCGCCTCTTCAAGGACATGACCGTCATCGAGAACGTCAAGTCCGCCTTCACCAAGGACATCGGCTACGGCATGCTCGACGCCGCTCTGCGCACGCCCAAGTTCTGGCGTCTCGAGCGCGAGGCCACGGACAAGGCGATGGACCTGCTCGGCATCTGCGGTCTCGCCGACAAGGCCGACAAGCTGGCCTCCAGCCTGCCCTACGGCCAGCAGCGCAAGCTGGAGATCGCCCGCGCGCTCGGCACCGACATGAAGGTGCTGCTGCTCGACGAGCCCGCAGCCGGCATGAACCCCACCGAGACGGCGGAGCTGCTCTCGGTCATCAACACCATCCGTGACCGCTTCGGCATCGCCATACTGCTCATCGAGCACGACATGTCCCTCGTCATGAACGTCTGCCAGCGCATACAGGTCATCGACTACGGCCAGACCATAGCCTCCGGGCTCCCGGCGGAGATCGCCTCCAACCCGAGGGTCATAGCCGCGTATCTGGGCGAATAAGGGGGGTCACAAATGCTTGAAGTCAAGGACATAAACGTCTACTACGGCGCGATTCACGCGCTCAAGGGGGTCTCCCTCACCGTCGCGGACGGCGAGCTCGTCTCGCTCATCGGCGCAAACGGAGCGGGCAAGACCACCACGCTGCGCACCATCTCCGGCCTGCTGCACGCGGCGACGGGCTCCGTGACGCTCGACGGCGTGGACCTGCAGAAAGCCGCGCCAAACACAATAATCAGCCTGGGTCTCGCTCACGTCCCTGAGGGCAGGCACGTCTTTGCCCGAATGACGGTGGAGGAGAACCTGCGCATGGGCGCCTACTCCATCCGGGACCAGAAGAAGATAGCCGCGAACATGGAGATGGTCTACAACCACTTCCCCCGCCTGCGTGAGCGCCGCCGCCAGTTTGCCGGCACTCTCTCCGGCGGCGAACAGCAGATGCTGGCCACCGGCAGGGCGCTGATGACGGACCCAAAGATGGTCATCATGGACGAACCCAGCATGGGCCTGAGCCCCATACTGGTCAAGGAGATTTTCGCGATAATCGAGGAGCTGCACAAGAGCGGCATCACCATCCTGCTCGTGGAGCAGAACGCGAAGATGGCCCTCGCCGTCAGCGACAGGGCCTACGTGCTCGAGAACGGCAGCATCTCCATGGAGGGCGAGGCTGCGGCGCTCTCTGAGGACGACCGGGTGCGCAAGGCGTACCTCGGAGCTTGAAAGGAGGCGTCAAATGGGAAGATTCGTAATCACCGTCGCCCGTGAAACGGGCAGCGGCGGCCACAACATAACGCGCAAGCTCTCGGACGCGCTGGGCGTGCCGTACTACGACCGCGACCTGCTGCGCAAGGCCTCCGAGGTCAGCGGCATCCACGAGCGGCTGTTCGGCGCGGCGGACGAGCGCATCGGCCTGCGCCAGATGCTCTCCGCGGCGGAGAAGGTCTACACGGGCGAGATACTCCCGCCCGACAGCGACGACTACATCTCCACGCGCAACCTCTTCAGCTTTCAGGCCAAGATAATCAAGGAGCTGGCCGAGACGGAAAACTGCATCATCCTCGGCCGCTGCGCAAACTATCTGCTGATGGATAAGCCCTATGTTCTGAAGCTGTTCATCCACGCCCCGCTGGAAGCCCGGCTCTCGCGCGTGGCGTCCTACTCCCTGGCCTGGAGCCAGCACGAGGTGGCCCGCCACATCCGCGTGGAGGACAAACGCCGAGCGGCGTACTACCACTACTACACCGGCGAGGAGTGGCGCGACGCCGCCGGTTACGACCTCAGCCTCGACACCGAGCAGCTCGGCGAGGACGGCTGCGTCGAGTTCATCAAAAAGATACTGCCGCTCTATGAAAAGTGAGCCGCAGGCAAAAAAATGGGGAGCCCCGACGGGGCTCCCCTCATTTTTGCGTCCGCGCTCAGTTTTCAAAGAGATACTTCAGATAGCCGTAGCCCTCGGCCTCCATCTTGGCGTAGGGCACAAAGCGCAGTGCGGCGCTGTTGATGCAGTAGCGCACGCCGTTGGGCGAATCCGGGTCGTCCGTGAAGACGTGGCCCAGATGCGAGTCCCCCGCCCTGCTGCGAACCTCCGTGCGGTGCATGCCGTGGCTGTTGTCCTCCAGCTCCACCACCGCGGGCTGCTCTATCGGCCTGGAGAACGCGGGCCAGCCGCAGCCGCTCTCGAACTTGTCCGAGGAGGAGAAGAGCGGCTCTCCGGTGACCACGTCGACGTAGATGCCCTTTTCAAACTTGTCCCAGAACTCGTTGCCGAAAGGCCGCTCGGTGCCGCTCTCCTGGGTCACGCGGTACTGCTCGTCCGTCAGCTTGTCGCGTATGGTCTCCGCAGCGGGCTTGCGGTAGTCGCCCGGGTCTATGCGCAGTTTTGAAAAGAGCGCTATTTCAGCCCGTGGGATGTGGCAGTAGCCGCCCGGGTGCTTTTCAAGGTAGTTTTGGTGGTATTCCTCGGCCGGGAAAAAGTTTATCAGCGGGCCTATCTCCACGTGGAATTCCCTGCTGCGGCCACGCTCGATCGCGGCGATGCGCTCCACCGTCTCCTTCGCCGCCTCGTTCGTGTAATAGACGCCGGTCTGGTACTGCGAGCCCCAGTCGTTCCCCTGCCTGTTTTTCACAGTGGGGTCTATGACGTAGAAAAAGGCCAGCAGCAGCGCGTCAAGGCTCACCTGCTCCGGGTCGTACTCGACCCGCACCGTCTCGCGAAAGCCCGTCTCGCCGGTGCAGACGGTCTCGTAGTCGGCGTCCGCCTCTCCGGTGCCGTTGGCGTAGCCGCTCTGTGCGTCGATGACGCCCGGTATCGACTGCATCAGGTGCTCAAGCCCCCAGAAGCAGCCTCCGGCCAGGTATATGACGTTTTCGGTTGTATCCATATGTGTTCTCCTTTCCATCCCGCGACTCCGGCGAGGGATGAGGTCAACCACTCGTATTATAGCACATTATAACAAAAAGCACCTGACGAAAGTCGGGTGCTTCCTGGAGCTGCTGCCCGGATTCGGACCGGGGAAACCACCCTCCGCATACTGCGTATGCGCAGGGAACCCGGACCTCTCGATTGAACGCGCCTTCGGCGCAGGATGAGGTCCCCGGTCCTGAACATAACAAAAAGCACCCGACTTTCGTCAGGTGCTTTTTGGAGCTGCTGCCCGGATTCGGACCGGGGACCTCATCCTTACCAAGGATGCGCTCTACCTGCTGAGCTACAGCAGCATAGCTCTCCCCACGGCTTTCACCGTGGGGAGTGGCGACCGAGAAGGGACTTGAACCCTCGACCTCTAGCGTGACAGGCTAGCGTTCTAACCGACTGAACTACTCGGCCACATGCGGCTTTTCAAGCGGCTTTTGTAATATAACAAATCCTGCGTCATATGTCAAGAGATTTTTTCGATTTTTGTTTCCTTGCGGCGACACTTTTTTTATGATAGAATATCCGCAGTATTTTTGGAGGTGAATCCAATGCGCAGACTGCTCTCGATCTGCCTAATTGTCTGCCTTGTGTTCTGCCTGCTTCCGGCCATGAGCGCCGCCTCCGCCTCCGGGGTCAGCGTCTGCTTCATCGCCACTAACGACAACCTGCTCGAGCTGACTTATCAGCCCTACTGGCAGAACTCCACGATCTATGTCCCCTACACCGTCTTTGTAAACTTCAAGATCTATAACTCCTTCCACCAGAGCAGCAACACCGCCTCGCTCTACTCCTCCACCAAACAGCTCTATTTCGACCTCAACACCGGCGAGACCTACGACGGGAACGGCACCTACTACAACATCACCCCCGTCAGCCGCGGCGGACAGGTATTCGTCCCGCTCGACTTCATCTGCGGGCAGTACGGTCTCTCCTGGTCCTACATCGACGGCGGAGAGTACGGCGACGTGTGCCGTATAAAGGACGGCGCCGTCTTTCTCACGGACGAGCAGTTCCTCACCGCGGCAAAACCGCTCATGCTGAGCCGCTACAACGCCTATGTCGGCTCCGGCGGCTCCGGCGGCGATCCCTGGGGCGGCGGAGGCACCGCTTCCGACTCCGGCAGCCTCGTCTACCTCAGCTTTATCGGCCTGCCCTCCGGCTCTCTGCTGGACTCGCTCTCCGAATACGGCGTCAAGGCGGCCTTCTTCCTAACCGCCGCCGAGATACGCGAGAGCCCGGACACCGTCCGCCGTATCGTTGGCGAGGGCCACAGCGTGGGTGCGCTCTGCTCCACTGATCCGAGCGCCGAGTACGCAGAGATATCCTCCCTCCTGCTCGACGCCGCGCGAGTCAAGACCGTGCTCATAGCCTCCGCCGCGCCTGAGTACGACGCCTCCTGCATCCACGTCGCCGGCATCTCCGGGCTGGTGTTCTGGGACTATGACACGGACTGCATCCAGAACGGCACCGGCCTCTCCTATGCCTCTCTCATCACCGCCTACCTCGAGTACCGCCCGGCACGGCTCGACGCCCGCATCCTCTGCTGTGACGCAACGGACGCCTGCCTGCCCTCCGTGCTCAGCTACATAAAGGACAACGGCTTCACCGCCCGAGCTCCCTCCGAGGTCAACGCCCCGGAATTTGAATGACGCATACAAAATTTATTTAAAGCGCCGCAGACTCTCGTCTGCGGCGCTTTTTTCATATGTGGAACAGCATCGTCGCGATGGTGAAGTAGATGAACATGGCCACAGTGTCCACCACCGTCGTGATGAGCGGCGCCGCCATGAGTGCGGGGTCCAGGCCGAGGCGCTTTGCCGCGATGGGCAGCAGCCCGCCCGTGACCTTGGCGCAGGCCACCGTGCACATCAGCGAGAGCGAAACCACCCCTGCCAGCGCCGGGTCGCCGTACCTCACCATGATGACTGCCGACTCCACCGCCGCAAGAGCCAGACCCACAATAAGCGACACACGCAGTTCCTTCCAGAGTATGCTCAGCGTGTCCGCAAAGTGCAGCTCGTCGACGGCGAGACCGCGGATGATCAGCGTGGAGCTCTGGGAGCCGCAGTTGCCGCCCGTGTCCATTATCATCGGGATGAACGACACCAGCAGCGGCACCGCCGCAAAGGCCGCCTCGTACTTCGAGATTATGGCGCCCGTGATGCTCGCCGAGATCATCAGCACCAGCAGCCAGATTATGCGGTGCTTCGCATGCTTCCAGACCGGGGTCTTGAGATAGGGCTCCGTGTTGGCCTCCATGGCGGCCATCTTCTGCATGTCCTCCGTCGTCTCCTCGGTGAGGACGCCTATGGCGTCGTCAAACGTGACGATGCCCACGATGCAGCCCTCCGTGTCCACCACAGGCAGGGCGATGAGCCCGTAGCGGCGGAAGAGGTTTGCGACGTATTCCCTGTCGTCCGTCGTCTTGACGGAGATGTAGTCGCTGAGTATCAGCGGCTCGATGGGCTCGTTGCCCTCGTGCGTGAGCAGGTCCTTCGCCGTCACGACGCCGAGCAGCTTGTGCTTTTTCACGGCGTAGCAGTTGTACACCGTCTCGCTGTCGATGCCGACGCGGCGTATCTTCTCAAGCGCGCCGGACACCGTCATGTCCGGGTCGAGCTCCACGAACTCCACGGTCATTATGCTGCCCGCGCTGTCGTCCGGGTACTGCAGCAGGTGGTTTATCGTCTGGCGCGTCT
>CAUAHS010000022.1 GCA_958428885.1 uncultured Eubacteriales bacterium | reverse complement strand
GTCCTCAGCAGCAGATTCCTGCCGAAAACGGACTCCGCGAGACAGGCCAGCATCAGCACGTTCGCTGCGATAAACAGCTCCGCCATGGCCAAACCTCCAAATGACATGATGTAGGCGCATATTACCACAGAAAGTCCGGCCGGTCAACAGCTTATTGCCACACCCGGGGCAGACGTCCGCCGAGGCGGCTGAGTATCTCGTTTGAAATTGTCCCGCAGTGTCCGGCAAGCTCCTCACAGGGCAAACCGGGTCCGATGAGCACCACCGTGTCGCCGGGCCTCACTTTGCCGCAGTCCGTGACATCCACAAAGAGCTGGTCCATGCACACACGCCCTATGACAGGGGCTCGGCGGCCGTTCACCAGCACCTCGGCGCCGCCGCACTCGCGCGGAAAGCCGTCGCCGTAACCAATGGGCAGCACGGCAATGCGGCTCGGGCGGGTCGTGGTGTAGGCAAGACCGTAGCCGAGACCCACGCCCTCGGGCAGGGAACGCACCTGTTCGACGCGGGCCTTAAGGCTCAGCACCGGGACAAGATCCGGCCAGACACCGGTGTCGTCACCGGCGGAGCTTTTGACTCCGTAGAGGGCTATGCCGACTCTAGCATAGGCGCAGCGCGCGTCGGGGTAGTTCAGCAGGCCGTAGCTGCTCTGCGTGTGGAGTTTTCCCGGGTCATAGCCGTCCCGCCTGAGCGCATCGGCCAGCGCAAAGAAGCGCCCGACCTGCCCCTCGGTGAAGCCCCGGCTCTCGGCCGAGAGGCTGTCCGAGACGCACAGGTGCGTATACATGCCCGTCACGCGCAGATGGGGGAGGTAGAATATCTCCTCAATGCCCGCAATGTCGCCTGGGTCGGTGCCGAGGCGGTGCATGCCGGTGTCTATCTTGATGTGCACGTCGATGTTCCGCCCGAAGGCGGAGAGCTCGCGCGCGTAGTCCGGCTCCGTCACCGTCTGCGTGAGATGATAGCGCGCAAGGCACTCAAAGCTCTCGGGAGCGGTCCAGCCGAGGACGAGAATGACGCCCTTTACACCGGCTCGCCGGAGCTGCACGCCCTCGGCGGCGCAGGCCACGGCAAAGGCCCGCACCCCGCAGCCGTTGAGCAGCCTGGCGGCTTTTACAGCTCCGTGGCCATAGGCCTCGCACTTGAGCACTGCCATGAGCTCACAGCCGACGGGGAGGATGGAACGCAGGGCTTCTGAGTTCCGCCGGAGTGATTGCGAGTCCAACTCGACCCAGGCCCTAGCCCGGTCATCCGGCCCGACAGGCCGTATTTGCCGCCAGACAAGCAGTATGACCGCCGCAGCTGCGGCTGAGCCGAGACAGACCGCGAGATAGTGCCCCACGCTGTTTTCCACAAACAGCCCCCACAGTCCGGCCACACGTGCCGCACCGCGCACGAGCACTATCACCCAGGGGTGCAGGATGTAGACAAGCAGCGAAAACGGTGCAAGCCAACCGACCGTCCTCCCGCGCGGGATGAGCAGCAGCGCAAAGAGGAAATACATGACGGTGGGCAGGAAAACGTACATGCTGTCGTGCCTCTGCCAGCCGAGCCGCCGTAAAAGCAGCGCCTCCGCAAGCATGAGCGCAAAGGCCATGGGCAGTCCCGCCGCTGAGGCGCCCTTGCCTGGCAGCTTTGTATTTCTCATCGCCGCGCCCAGCAGCATAAAGAGCGGCGCAAAGAACAGGCCGTTGCGCGTATAGCCCGCGACGCTGAAAATGACGTTGTAGACATCGGAGACCACAGGCACTCCGCTCACGAGCCCCCAGTAGCTGTCGCCCAGCAGCCCGAGCAGATACAGAGCACCCGCGATGCCGAGCCCTGCCCTGGAGCGAGCGAGCAGCGAGGCGACGAGTACGCCGAGCAGCGCGGCTGGCAGGTACCAGAGGTGGTAAAAGGTGCCCTCAAAGAGCAGCTGTGTCAGCGCCGCTCCGGGCGTAAGGCCCTCGAAATTGCCCGCGTAGAGGTTCAGCGGCAGATAGAGCAAAATGCTGGCCAGGTATATGATGCCGGTCTTTTTGAGAAATTTCCGCGTCTTTTCGGGCTTGCTGATGACAAAATAGCCGGTGACCATGAAGAAAAACGGCACCGCCGCCCTCGCGAGCACGCGGGTGAAGATGAAGTCCGCCGTCTCGCTGTAAGTCAGCAGCGGCGAGCAGTGGATGGCCACCACCAAAAACGCCGCGGTGACCCGGAAATATTCGATACCGACGAGTTTTCTTGCTGTTTTCATGCCGGTTTTCTCCAAAGCGTGTAGATGTAGCCGTCCACATTGTTGCCCGAGACCTGATACGGCGCATCGGGCAGCCCGAGCATGTCGCGCGCCCCCGCAAAGCCGACCTCGGCCTCATAGACCTCGCCGCGCACCTCGAGCAGCCGCTCCGGGTAGGGGTAAGAGCGCAGATATTCGACGTATTCCTCGAGGCAGAGGCCCAGCTCGCACATTATCCGCGCATGCGGGCGGCCGACATAGCGGAAGTGCCATGGCTCGGCGGCGATGCCGGTGACGCCCTCCTTGCCGCTTTGATAGCGCTCGACAAAGCCGTAGTCCGCTGCGAGGGAGCGGAAGCGGCCGCAGACACCGTCGTAGGGGAACTCGGGCCGGATGAAGTCGATGTTGTCGGCCCGGAGCGCAAGGTCGATGGCGAGGCCGGTCTGGTGCTCGCTGCAGCCGGGGAGGGCGACGTATTTGCGCGTGAACTCCTCGCCGCTCTCGCGAATGGAGCCGTCCCAGATCTCCCGCTGCTCGGCCTCTGAGCGCCAGCCGCTGACGGGTACTATCTCGCCCGCCGCGCCGATGCGGGAGATGAGCCCGGAGAGCATCGCCGCCGCGCGGGTGTCCAGCAGTATGTCGCTGCCCGGCACCGCAGGGGCGAGGACTGGGCGCTCCATGTGCTGTATCGGGTGCTCTGCGTTGACCAGGATGAGCAGCCCGTTGTGTATCCCGCCGCGCATGGCTCAGCCCTCCAGCCCGTAGGCCACGAGCTCGTCAAGCAGGGCGGGGAAGTCGTAGCCGATGCCGCGCATCATATTGGGAAAGCGGCTGTGCGACGTGAAACCGGGTATGGTGTTGACCTCGTTGAACACCAGCCGTCCGCCGGGCTCGAGGAACATGTCCACCCTCGCAAAGCAGCGGCAGCCGAGGGCGCGGTAAATGCGCTTGGCCGTATCCTGAATGCGCCGCTCCGTCTCCGCATCCACGCGCGCAGGCATGTGTATTTTGGAGGTGATGAGGTTGTACTTCTCGACGTAGTCAAAGAGTGCGCCCTGTATCTCTATCTCGTCCGCCCGCCCGGTGATAAGCTCGCTGTTGCCCATGACGGCGCAGCCGACCTCGAAGCCGGGAATGGCCTCCTCGATTATGACCTCGCGGTCGAACTTGAGCGCCTCCTTGACCGCAGGACGGAGGTTTGCGGCGTTCTCGACCCTGGTGATGCCGAAGGACGAGCCAGCCCGCACGGGCTTTACGAACACCGGCATGGGCAGCCCCGCCGTGAGCCGTTCCAGCTCGGCGGAGGAGGGCAGGCCGGAGAAGGCGACGGACCTAGGCACGTCCACACCGGCGAGCGAGGCCAGCTTGTGCGCGCGGTCCTTGTCCATGCAGAGCGCCGAGGCGAGCGTGCCGCAGCCGATGACGGGTATGCCCGCCAGCTCACAGAGGCCCTGCACGGTGCCGTCCTCGCCAAAGCGCCCGTGCAGCACGGGAAAGGCGGCGTCCAGCCTCGTCGTGCGCACGCCGTTCATGCGAAACTCCACAATGCCGTGCAGGTCGCGGTCCGGCGAGATGACGGCGGGCACGCACTTTGAGCGGTCGGCGCTCCAACTGTCGTCCTCCAGCGCCTCGGCACCGCCGTAGAAGCGGAACCACTCGCCGCCCTTGGTGATGCCGAGCAGCACGAGCTCGTATTTGTCGCGGTCGAGATTCACGATGACCGAGTGCGCCGACTCCAGCGACACCGGGTACTCGCTCGAGCAGCCGCCGAAAACCACCGCGATCTTGAGTTTCCTGTCCATATATAAAGCCTCCTTGGTAAATGAAAAACTCCGGGTCCTGACAGGCCATATCCTATCAGAACCCGGAGCAGAGTTTATCCGCAGGGGCTTTTGAAAAGCATGTGATTTTCAAATGAAATTCTTACGATTTTCTGACATCGCCGAGGGGCAGGCTCACACTGAACACGATGCGGTTGTCCACGCTCTGGGCGCTGATGCTGCCGCCGTGGAGCTCGACTATCTCCTTGGCGATGGCGAGACCGAGGCCGGAACCGCCGGTGCGGCTTTGACGCGCGGAGTCCAGACGGTAGAACTGCTCAAAGAGCCGGTCAAGCTGTGCGGCGGGTATCGTGTCGCCGTGGTTCATAAAGGTGATGTACGCCCGCTCGCCCTCGACGGAGAGGCTTATCGTGATCTCGGTGTTCTCGTAGCTGTAATTTATCGCGTTGCGCAGCAGGTTATCGAACACGCGCTGCAATTTGTCCGGGTCGCAGCTTATCATCACCCCGGCCGGTGCGTTCACCGCGCAGGTGAGGCCGCGCTCGCGCAGCATGGGGATGAACTCGTCGGCTATCTGCTCCAGCATGCGGCTGAGGTTCACGCTCCGCCGGTCGAGCGTTACGCTGGTGAGGGAAAAGCGCGTGATGTCGAAGAACTCGTTGATGAGGTCCTCCAGCCGCTCGGCCTTGTCGAGCGCTATGCCTGTGTATTTCGCGCGCTGGGCCTCGGGGAGGTCCCGCTCGTCCTGCAAAAGGCTGAGGTAGCCGATGACGGAGGTCAGCGGCGTCTTGAGGTCGTGCGCGAGGTATACGACGAGGTCGTTCTTGCGCTTTTCCGCGTCCTCGGCGGCTCGGCGGGAGGCGAGCATGTCGCTCTTTATCTGGTTCATCTGGTTCTCAATGTCGTGCAGTGCGGCGGGGAGGACCACCGGCCCGTCGCCGCCCTTGTAGATCTGCTCCGTCGCCCGCACAACGTCGCCAAGGTAGCCCAGCGTCTTGCCCCAGTAGATGAGGAAGATGACGATGTAGCCGCCGACAAGGAAGATGACCATGAAGAACGTGACGTTGTCCCGCACCGTGATGAGCAGCCCGTATATCAGCCCGCCGTTCCAGGGGATGGCGTAGCAGATGAACATGCCGAGAAAGAGCGCGACAAAGCTGCCTATCGTGAAGAGCACACAGGCCACGACAAAGCGGGTCAGCACGCCGAGGGTCAGCGTCCTGCGGTATGCGGCTTTCTTCTCCTTATTCAACCTGATACCCCACTCCCCAGACGGTCTTTATAAAGCGCGGCTTGCGCGGCGGCTCGCCCAGCTTCTCGCGCAGGCGGCCTATGTGCGCCATGACCGTATTGTTGTTGTCGAGGAATTTCTCGCCCCACACGGCCTCAAAGAGCTCCTCCGAGGACACGACCCGGCCCTGGTTCTCGCAGAGATACCAGAGTATCGAAAACTCAATGGGCGTGAGCTGCACGGCCTTGCCGTAGAGCGTGCACTTGTGTGTCTCGCGGTTTATGACGAGGCCGCGGATGTCGCGCTCGGCCTCCGTCGGCTTAGGCGCGGAGGCGTCGGCCTGGTTATAGCGCGTGTAGCGCCGCAGCTGGGTCTTGACCCGCGCCACGAGCTCGAGCGGGTTGAAGGGCTTTGTGATATAGTCGTCCGCGCCTATCGTGAGGCCCATGATCTTGTCGATGTCCTCGACCTTGGCCGTGAGCATTATGATGGGCCAGAAGTGCTCCTCACGTATGCGCGCGCAGAGCGTGAAGCCGTCGATGTCCGGGAGCATGACGTCGAGTATCGCGAGATCGAGCTCCTCGGTCCTGACGCACTCGAGCGCGTCATGGCCGTTATAGAACTTGCGGACGGCAAAGCCCTCGTTTTTCAGATATAGTTCCACGAGGTCGGCGATTTCTACCTCGTCGTCGACCACGAGCACGGTTTGTCCCATATGTGCCTCCGTAACAAGCTGTTTAGCACAGTTTAGCACAAGGCAGGGCGCGATTCAACGCCATTTGTGGTTGCAAGGGGAGGGGAGAGGGATTATAATGTAGTATATTTTTTTCGGGAAGGTACGTCGAGATGAAAGAGCTTTCAAGACTTGCAAAGAACGTGAACCCCTCAACCACCCTGGCCATAGACGCCATGGCAAAGCAGATGCGCGCGGACGGGCTGGACGTCATCGGCTTCGGCGCGGGCGAGCCCGATTTTGAGACGCCCGTGAACATCCAGGACGCCGCCATAGACGCCATCCGCAAGGGCAAGACAAAATACACCCCCGCCGCCGGCATCGTGGAGCTGCGCAAGGCTGCGGCTGCCCGTCTCAAGGCCGACTGCGGTGTTGATTACGACTACACTCAGATAGTCATAGCGAGCGGCGCAAAGCACAACGTCTACATCGCCCTCGCCACGCTCATAAACCCCGGCGACGAGATAATCGTCCCCGCGCCTTACTGGGTCAGCTACTGCGAGATGGTTTCCATGCTCGGCGGCACGCCCGTGCCGGTGCTGGCGGAGGAGGCGCAGCACTTCAAGATAACCGCCGCACAGCTCGAGGCAGCTATAACGGACAAGACCAAGGCCGTCATGCTAAATAACCCCTGCAACCCGACGGGCATGTTCTATACCAGGAGCGAGCTCGAGGCTCTGGCCGAGGTCTGCGTGAAACACGACCTCTACGTCATCGCCGACGAGATATACTACCAGCTCCTGTACGACGGACTGAAGTTCACCAGCTTTGCCTCCCTCGGCGACGAGGTCAAGGAGCGGACGATACTCATAAACGGCGTCTCCAAGTCCTACGCCATGACCGGCTGGCGCATAGGCTACGCCGCGGCGAACAAGGAGATAGCCAAGACCATGTCCAACTACCTGAGCCACTCAACCGGCGCGCCCTCCACCATCAGCCAGTGGGCGGCGGTCGAGGCGCTGAGCGGCCCGCAGGAGACCATAGAGGCCATGCGCAAGGTGTTTGAGGAGCGCCGCAACTACCTCGTCAAGCGCCTCAACAGCATCGACGGCGTGAGCTGCATCACGCCGACCGGCGCCTTCTACGTCATGATGAACATAGAGAAGCTCATCGGCCGCACCCTCGGCGGCAAGCTCATAGAGAATGACGACGACTTCGGCGTCGCCTTCCTAGAAAAAGGCCTCGTGGCCGTCGTGCCCTGCTCCGGCTTCGGCATAAAGAACTTCGTCCGCTGGACCTACGCCACCTCGATGGAGAACATCAAGGAAGGCCTCGACAGGCTGGAAAAGTTCCTCACCGAGTAGTTAAAACAGCCCGTCCCGCATAGTGTTTGAGGGAGGGGTGATGTGCAATGGCAATTTCAATAAGGCTGAGAGATGTGCTCCCGCTGCTTGCGGCGCTGGTGCTGGTGGTGCTCTGCTTTGCGCTGCCGCCCATCTACGCCGACGAGACGGAGCCGGTCACAGCCGAGGCGGAGACCACCCGCGTCCTGATAATCGACGCGGGCCACGGCGGGGAGGACGGCGGAGCGACAACGGCGGAGGGGGTACCGGAGAGCGGCATAAACCTCGCCATAGCGCAAAAGCTTGAGGCCCTCGCCGGCCTCTGCGGCGTCGAGAGCGTCATGACCCGGGAGAGCCAGGACATAAGCTATCCCGAAAGCGCCTCCACGACCGCCCAGCGCAAGCAGGCGGACCAGAAGGCGCGCATAGAGCTCATCAACGCCCAGAGCGACGCCGTGCTCATCAGCATCCACCAGAATTTCTTCCCGACCGCGCAGCCCTCGGGCTGCCAGGTGCTCTACGGCAAGCCGGAGGGCAGCCGGGAGCTGGGCGAGCTGACGCACAAGAATCTCACGGAGGCGCTCTGCCCCATGAGCCGCCGCGTCGCCGCGCCGATATCTGAGGACATATACCTCATGCGCTCGGCCAAATGCACGTCCATCCTCGTCGAGTGCGGCTTCCTCTCGAACCCGAGCGAGGCGGCGCTGCTGCAAACCGAGGACTATCAGCTTAAAATATCGGCCCTGCTGCTCGCATCCTACCTGCAATACGAGGCGGGGTCAGACGGAATGGTGTTATGAAACAAAAGACGGTATTCTACTGCACGGAGTGCGGCAATGAGACGGCAAAGTGGTCGGGCCAGTGCCCGGCCTGCGGCGCCTGGAACACGTTGACCGAGGCTCCGGCGCAGACAAAGTCCGGAAAGGCTGCCTCTGCGGCGTCCAGGCACAGCAGCGGCAAGCCCAAGCTGCTCTCGGAGCTGGACACGCAGGAGGAGATAAGGTTCACCACCGGCGTCGGCGAGCTGGACCGCGTGCTCGGCGGCGGAGCAGTCCGCGGCTCCGTGGTGCTCGTTGGCGGCGCACCGGGCGTCGGCAAGTCAACGCTGCTCTTGCAGCTCTGCGGCCTCGTCGGAAAGACCGAGCGCGTGCTCTATGTCACCGGAGAGGAGAGCCGCCGCCAGCTCAAGATGCGTGCCCAGCGCCTGGGCGTCTCGGAGGGCGAGATCTACGTCCTCGCGGAGACCCAGCTTGCGGAGATCGAGTCGCAGATCGAGGACTTGCAGCCCACCGTGGTCATCGTGGATTCCATCCAAACCATGTTCGACACCGAGATCGCCGCCGCACCCGGCAGCATAAGCCAGGTGCGCGAGTGCACGATGTCCATCATGCGCCTCGCCAAAGCCGACGGCTTCACAGCCTTCGTCGTGGGCCACATAAACAAGGAGGGCAACATCGCGGGCCCTAAGGTGCTCGAGCACATGGTCGACTGCGTGCTCTACTTCGAGGGAGAGCAGAGCCTGAGCTACCGCATCCTCCGCGCGGCAAAGAACCGCTTCGGCTCCACGAACGAGATAGGCGTCTTTGAGATGGCCGATACAGGCCTGCGCGAGGTGCCGAACCCCTCGGAGACCATGCTCTCCGGCCGCCCGCTGGACACTCCGGGCACCTGCGTGACCTGCGTCATGGAGGGCACCCGGCCCATCCTGGCCGAGATACAGGCCCTGGTGGCCCAGTCCGGCTACGGCAATCCCCGCAGAAACTCCAACGGCATCGACTATAACCGCGCCATGCTGCTGCTCGCGGTGCTCGAAAAGCGCGGCGGCATGAGCGTAGCGGGCTGCGACGCATACATAAACGTCGTCGGCGGCCTGCAATTGGACGAGACCGCCGCGGACCTCGCCACGCTGCTGGCCGTGGCCTCCAGCTGGAAGGACATGGCCATCGGCTCCGACCTCGCCGCCGTCGGCGAAGTCGGCCTCTCGGGCGAGGTGCGCTCCGTGACTCAGCTGGGCCACCGCCTCTCCGAGATTGCCCGCCTCGGCTTCAGGCGCTGCATAATACCCGCCCACGTCAAGGGCGAGCTGCCGAAGCCCAAGGGCCTGGAGCTCATCAGCGTCAAAAACGTCCGCGAGGCCATCCGGGAGGCCCTGGGATGAGCGAGCGGATAATTAAAACGCCCCACCTGCCGCAAGACAAGGTGGGGCTGGCCGCATTCGGCGCAAAATACCGCGAAATACTCGAAAAACCTCTGCAAAACTTCGGCATAACGCCGCTCTGGCTGCCAGATAACGAGACCGTGGACCCGCGCCTTGCCGGGCACGCCGACCTGATGCTGCTGCATCTCGGCGGCGCCCGCGTCGTGACAAGCTGCGGCGGCGAGATACCGCAGACGCTCAGAGAGCACGGCTTTGAGGTCATCCGCGCGGCGGAGCAGGGGAGGGCTTACCCCGCCGATGCCCGGCTCTGCGCCTGCATAGTCGGCGAGCGCTGCATCCACAACTTCAAAATAAGCGACCCGGCCATCTCCGGCTTTGAGCGCGTTGACGTGCGCCAGGGCTATGCCAAATGCTGCGCCTGCGTCGTGGACGAGGGCGCTATAATCACCTCGGACGCGGGCATAGCAAAGGCCGCAGCCCGGCACGGAGTTGACGTGCTCGGGATACGGCCCGGATTTATTGAGCTTGCAGGCTTCGACACCGGCTTCATCGGCGGCGCTGCCTTCAGAATATCGGAGCGCACCCTGGCCTTCACCGGGCGGCTGGACGCTCACCCCGACAGGGCGGATATCGAGGCCTTTCTCCGCTCGCGCGGCATAGAACCCGTGTACCTTACGGAGAGACCCGCCTTTGACATTGGCTCCGCCGTGCCGCTCACCGAGGCGGAAGCGAGATCTTGCCCATAACCGAGGCGTTTACCGCCCCGGTGACGCCCGGCAGACTGTTCGGCAGCCCCGCGAGGCAGCGGTCGCCGAGTATGGCAAAGGCCACGGCCTCCTTTGCGTCGCTGCTGAACCCCAGATCCTCCTGAGTTTTGACCTCCACGCCAAAGCGCTCAAAGCGCGCGGCAAGGCGGCTCAGGAGGGTCTTGTTATAACTGCCCCCGCCGCCGACAAGCAGCTCGGCGGCCTTGTATTTCGGCAGCACATAGCGCTCATAGGCGTCGGCTATCGACCAGGCCGTCAGCTCCGTCGCCGTCGCGGCTAGATCCGCCCAGGAGAGCCCATGTTCTCTTCCCCAGGCAAAGATGCGCTCCGCATATTGCGTCCCGAAGAGTTCACGACCCGTGGACTTGGGCAGGGGCAGGGAGTAATAGGGCTCGGCACGGAGCATGTCGAGCAGCCGCTCGTCCACACAGCCGCGTGCGGCCATGGCCCCGCCCTTATCATAGCGCTCACGTCCATCCGTGGCGGCGGAGACCACGGCGTCGATGAGCATGTTGCCCGGTCCGGTGTCGAAGGCGTACACGGCCTCCGGCGAGCAGGAGGCGGGCAGCACGGTCATATTGCCTATGCCGCCGATATTCTGCAAAAGCCGCGTGCGGTCTGTGCTTCTATATAATAGATACTCCGTGAACGGCACCAGCGGTGCGCCCTGGCCGCCCGCCGCGACGTCGGCGACGCGGAAGTCCGAGACAGTCACCAGCCCCGTCCGCTGCGCAATGACCGCGCCCTCGCCGATCTGCACCGTGCAGCGCGCACCCAGACCGCAGAAGGGCACCTCGTCCGGCGCGTGCCAGATGGTCTGCCCGTGGGAGGCCACGGCGTCCACGTCAGCCGGGGTCAGCCCAGCCGCGCTGATGACCGAGAGCGCCGCCTCGGCATAGAGCCCGCCGAGGACATAGGACATCCGCCCGACCTTGTCCACCGTCGCCTTCGCCGGGTCGAAAAGCTCAAAAATGCCAGCTCGAACGGCGTCGGGGAAGGGCCGGTCCTCAAAGGCCAGCAGCCGCACCTCCGGCTCGTCCTGAGAGCCCGAGAGCTCCACCAGAGCCGCGTCGATCCCGTCCACCGAGGTGCCGGACATCAGCCCCACGATGCGCCGGACCGGCTTTTCCGCTATTTCTCTCAGCATATATTTCACCTCTTGCCGTAGTGTCCAAAAAAACCGACACAAACATTACACTATGCACAGTTGCGCTGGGATTATATGCGTGATATAATGTTACCAAATTGACTGAAACAATGATACAATATTTCTTGGCAAAAGAAAAGGGGTTATTTTATGCTTGCCGCAGAAAAGCTGCTCCGGCGCGGCGTGGAGGAGAGGATTTTCCCCTACGCCGAGTGGGTGCTCTTTGACCGGGAGGGCATCAAGCGCAGCGGAGCGACGGCGGGGGAGGGCGGACGCTGGTTCGACCTGGCCTCGCTGACCAAGACCTTCACGGCAACGGCGCTGCTGGGCCTGATGAAGGCCGGTAAACTGCGGCTTTCGGAGAGCGCGGGCGAGCTGCTGGCCCCGGAATCGCCGAAACTGCGCGGCTATCTCGATAAAATGAGTCTCTTTTCACTGATGACCCACACCTCGGGCCTGCCGGCCTGGTATCCGTTCTACGCGGACGGGCGGCCGTTCTTCGAGGCTCTGGAAGAGCTTTTGGACTGCCGCGGGCTTGGAAGCGGCATGGTCTACAGCGACCTCGGCTATATGCTGCTGGGCCTGGTGCTGAGCCGCAAGACCGGGGCGCCGCTGGAGGAGGTCATAGACCCCATGGGCTTCGGCGTCCGTTACAGGCCGCCGCGGGAGCTCGACTTTGTCCCGTCCTGCCGCGACAACGCGGTGGAGGAGGGAATGTGCGCCGACCTCGGCATGAGCTTCACCGGCTTCCGCCCGCACCGCGTGGACGTGTGCGGCGAGCCCAACGACGGCAATGCGCACTATTTCTGGCACGACGTCAGCGGCCACGCGGGCCTTTTCGGCACCGTTCAGGCCCTGGCGGGCCTCGGCAGGTTTTACCTCACGACCAACGACCCGGTATATCTCGGCGGCGTGACGCCTCAGCCGGGCTGCGAGGGGCGCGGCCTCGTGTTCCACACCGGCGGGGCCTTCCCCACGGGCTGCGGGCACACGGGCTTCACCGGCACCAGCCTCTGGATAGACCGAGAGCGCGGCTTCGGCCTCGCGCTGCTCACGAACCGCCTTTGCTATGACCATCTTCCCCAGGCAGACATGAACGCCTTCCGGCGCTCCGTCCACACGGCGCTGCTGGAGGAGCTTAATTGAGAGAAAGCGAGTAGAATCTGATGATACAGCTCGACCAGCTCCCAACCGAACAGCGAAACCCCAACACCGCCTCCATAGACCGTCTCTCGACGCTCGACATGGTCCGCGTGATAAACGACGAGGACAAAAAGGTCGCCTTTGCCGTTGAGAAGGAACTCGTGAGCATCGCCGCGGCGGTGGACGCCATATACGAGGCGCTCAAGGACGGCGGCAGGCTCATCTACTGCGGCTGCGGCACCTCAGGCCGCCTGGGCATCCTCGACGCCGTAGAGTGCCCGCCGACCTTCTCCACGGACCCGGAGATGGTCCAGGGTGTCATCGCGGGCGGCGAACCGGCTCTTTTCCGTGCCGCCGAGGGCGCAGAGGACAACGTCGGCGCCGGACGTGAGGACATGGAGAAGATAAATCTCAGCAGCGGCGACGTTCTCGTGGGCATCGCCGCCAG
>CAUAHS010000021.1 GCA_958428885.1 uncultured Eubacteriales bacterium | reverse complement strand
CGGCTACATGCTGGGCGACTACGTCCGGGACAAGGACGCCGTCACCGCCTCCATGATGATAGCCGAGATGGCCGCCTACTACTTCTCCAAGGGCATGACCCTCGCCGACGCGCTGGAGGGCCTCTATGAGAAGTACGGCTGGTTCATGGAAAAGACGCTCAACCTCGTCATGCCGGGCCTCGACGGGCTGGAGAAGATGAAGGCGCTGATGGCAAATCTCCGCGCCAAGCCGCCCCGCGAGATCGGCGGCTCCTCTGTCCTCGGCATGCGAGACTACCAGAACGGCACGGTCTCCGTCGCTGAGCTCGGCGTCGTCGGAAAGACGCACATCTCCGGCTCCAACGTGCTCTATTTCGAGCTGGAGGACGGCACGGCCTTCATTGTCCGCCCCTCGGGCACCGAGCCTAAGATAAAAGTGTACATTCTCACCCAGGGCGCCGACAAGGCCGAATGCGAGGCCAGGGTCGCCAAATATACATCATACGCGGAAGAATTGAGCAAATGAAAGAATACCTCAAGATCTTTTGGGCCTTCATTAAAGTGGGGGCCCTTACCTTTGGGGGCGGCTATGCCATGCTGCCCATCCTCCAGCGCGAGGTCGTGGAGCACAACCACTGGGCCAGCGAAGAGGAGATAATGGACTATTACGCCATGGCCCAGTGCCTGCCCGGCATCATCATGGTCAACACCGCAGCCTTCGTCGGCCGCAAGTACCGCGGCAAGCTCGGCGGCATCGTCGCCGCCCTCGGCTCCATGCTGCCCTCGCTCATCATCATAACCGTCATCGCCATGTTCCTGACCGCCTTCTCGGACTACCCGGTGGTCAAAAACGCCTTTGCCGGCATCCGCGTCTGCGTCGTCGTGCTCATCGTCAACGCCGTCGTGAAGCTGTGGAAGAGCGCCATCGTGGACTGGAAGTGCCTCGTCATAATCTTTGCGCCGGTGTGCGTGCTCTCGCTCGTCACCGACATCTCGCCCATCCTCTTCGTCGTTGCCGCCGCCTTCGTGGGCATCGGCCTTCAGGCGCTCGTCTGGCGCAAGCGCGGAAAGGAGGGCGGCAAATGATACTCCTCAAGCTCTTCTGGGAGTTCCTCAAGATCGGCCTCTTCTCCGTCGGCGGAGGCATGGCCACGCTGCCCTTCCTCTATGACCTAGCGGACAGCACGGGCTGGTATACTTACTCCCAGCTTGCGGATATGCTCGCTGTCAGCGAGTCCACGCCTGGACCCGTGGGCATCAACATGGCCACCTACGTCGGCTATACGGTCGGCGGCTTCGCCGGAGCCGTGACCGCCACGGTGGGCATAGTCCTGCCCGGCGTCATACTCGTGCTCATCATAGTCAGCGTGCTGGACAAGTTCCGCGGCAACCGCTATGTGGACGCGGCTTTCTACGGTCTGCGCCCGGCCTCCACGGCGCTCATCGCCGCCGCGGGCGTCTCCGTGGTGGAGATATCCCTGCTCAACGTCAGCCTCTTCAAGGAGACGGGCGTGTTCACGGACCTCATCTCCATCCCGGCCATCATCCTCGCCGTCGTGCTCTGGGTGCTCACGAACCTCGTGAAGCCCACGAAGAAGCTGCACCCCGTAGTGTTCATCGCGGCTTCGGCCGTAGTGGGCATAGTGTTCTCCTTCGCCGGGGCCTAAATCACCGCAGGGGCGAGGAGCAGGACGTATACAAAGGAAAATACAGCGCTCAGGCACCGCCCGGTGAAATGCCGGGCGGTGCTTATTTCCGCCCCGGCGACGACCGCGGAGGTCTGGAAGTGCACCGAGAGCCCGCCCCAGCCTATGACGGCGGCGCAGACCGCGAGGTTCACCGGCGTCGCCGCGAGCCCACGCATCGCCCCCACGCCTCCGCCGAGCTCGAAGAAGCCCACTATCGCCGCACGGCTGGCCGAGATCTCCAGCCCCGTCAGCCGCGAGAGGTCGAGCGCGAGCGCTGGCAGCAGTCCCACAGCGTCCAGCGTGCCCGTGACCACGCCGAAGGCGACGACAAAGCCGCAGACGTTGAGCATGTTCCGCACCGAGGCGGTGACGGCGGAGGGCAGGGCTCCGGCACGCGCTGGGCGTATCTCGGGCAGTCTGACCGCCGCACGGGGATGCCCGAGTGAGAGCAGCACCCCTGCGCTGAGCGCGGCGAGAATGTGCGCGGCGTAGAGCAGCAGCCCGAAGCGCGCGCTGCCGAACACCCCGGTCCCGGCCGCACCCAGGATGAAGGCCGGGCCGGAGTTGTTGCAAAAGCCGAGCAGGCGTCCGCCCTCGTCGCGGTCCAGCTCACCGCGCTCCACCAGCCCCGCAACCGAGGCCGCTCCAAGCGGATAGCCGGCCATCAGGCCCAGGATCAGTGCCGCACAGCCGGAGCCTGAGACGCCGAAAAGCCGGCTCATCCCCGGAGCCGCAAGCCTGCCCAGCCGAGAGGGCAGCCCCAGCTCCTGTATGAGCGCCGAGAGCACGAAGAAGGGGAAGAGCGAGGGTATGAGCACCTCCCCGCAGAGCCTCAGCGAATAGCGTGCAGCCTCCATAGCCTCCGCCGAACAGGCGATAAGCGCGAGCGCCGAGGCTGCGGCCGCCGCCGCGTAGAGCGCAAAGGCGCCTTTTTTCATGCGAACACCTCCCGTAAGCCTTGTCTCAGAATTATATTTGTTCCCGGGACATAAAATCACTTAACGGGGGTGATGAAAATGTCCGGCTACGGCTTTCGAGAGGACATAGCAGACCGGCTCTCTCTCCCCGCCGAGGCGGCGGGGCTGATGAAGGTCACCGTCATGGGCCGCAGCCGCGCGCTCATTGAGGACCACCGCGGTCTCTCCGGCTACACGCGGGAGCGGATAGAGGTGAACGGCGGCAGGACCCGCCTGGTCATAAACGGCGAGGCGTTGGAGCTGACGGCGATGGACAGGGAGGCCCTTTTGGTCACGGGGCGCATACTCTCGGTGGAGTTCGTATGAGAGCGCGGCGGATATATCTGCGCAGCAGCGTGTGGGTGCAGGTCGAGGGTGCGGAGCCGCCGCGGTTTTTGAACGCTCTGGCCGAGGCGGGGATACGCTTCTGGGGTGCGGAGCCGGAGGACGACTTCACGCTCCGGCTCGCCCTGCGCCCGCGTGACCTCGAGACCGCGCGCACACTCGCTCTGCGCTGCCAGTGCTCGATAAAAACGCTCAAGCTCCGGGGCGCTCCGGCTGTGAGACGGCGGCTGCGGCATCGTGTGGCGCTCATGGCCGGGCTTGCTGTCTGTTTCGCGCTGCTCGCGGCTTCACGGCTCTTCGTCTGGGACATCGAGGTCGAGGGGAACGAGGACGTCTCCAAGGGCGAGATACTCCGCGCCCTGGCTGAGTGCGGGGTCGAGAGCGGCTCCTTCTGGCCCACATGGTCTGCGGATACAATAAAAAACGAGGTCATACTCCGCATACCCGAGCTCGCCTGGGTCGGCGTGAGCGTGGACAGCTCTCGCGCCACAGTGCGGGTGCGCGAGCGCGACAAGGCTCCCGAGGTCACGGACAAGGACGCTCCGTATTCGGTAACGGCACGCAGAACGGGCATAATAGAGCGGACGGAGATCTATCTCGGAGCACCGCTGGTGCAGCCAGGCGACGCCGTGCTCGAGGGCGAGACGCTGGTGTACGGCGCCGTCGAGAGCGGCCTCGGCACCGTGCGTTACGTCCACGCCTCGGCGAAGATAGAGGCGAGGACCTACTACGAGCTCACCGCCGCCGCCCCGCTGGAGTACTCGGCGGCGGAGGAGGGAGCTCAGAGCACGCGCTGGGCGCTGGTCTTGGGCGGCGAGAGGCTCAATCTCTACCCCGGCAGCTCCGAGCTGGACGAAAACTGCTCCAAGGTCACGACCGAGTACGCCCTCGAGTGGCCGGGGGTCTTTAGTTTGCCGGTTTCTCTTGTGCGGGAGGACATTTTGGAGTATGATATAGTAACTCGGAGTGCAGATACCGCCGCATTGCAGCAGCGGCTGGAGGCACAGCTCGCGTCGGAGCTCGAGCGGCGGCTCGACGGCCGGGGCGAGGCGCTCTCCCAGAGCTTTTCCGCCGGCGAGAGCGGCGGTGTGCTGTACGTGACGCTCCGTGCCGAGTGTTTGGAGGACATAGCGGCCGAGACCAAGGCCGAATAGATATCGAGGTGTACCAATGATAGAGAGAACCCTGCCCATAGACAGGATGGAGAACGTGATAAACGTCTTCGGCTCCTTTGACCAGAACCTGAGGATAATCGAGACCGAGCTCGGCGTCCGCGTGACCGACCGGGACGACCAGCTGCGCATCTCCGGCGAGCCGGAGGACGTCATGACGGCGGAGAAGGCGATAAACGGCCTCTTGCAGCTCGCATCCCGCGGCGAGGCCATAGACGCGCAGAACGTGCGCTATATCCTCAAGCTGGTCTCCGAGGGCCGGGAGGCCAAGATCTCGGAGCTCTCGGGCGACGTGGTGTGCATAACGGCCAAGGGCAAGCCCATCAAGGCCAAGACCCTGGGCCAGAAGGCCTATGTGGACGCGATGAACGCCAATACGATAACGCTCGGCATCGGCCCTGCGGGCACGGGCAAGACCTATCTCGCCGTGGCCGAGGCCGTCGCCGCCTTCCGCAGCGAGAAGGTGAACCGCATCATCCTGACCCGCCCCGCAGTCGAGGCGGGCGAGCGCCTGGGCTTCCTGCCCGGCGACCTCCAGAGCAAGGTCGACCCGTACCTGCGCCCGCTCTACGACGCGCTCTTCGAGATGCTGGGGCCGGAGACGTACAACAAGTATCTCGAGCGCGGCAACATCGAGGTGGCGCCGCTGGCGTACATGAGAGGCCGCACGCTGGACGACAGCTTCATCATCCTCGACGAGGCGCAGAACACCTCGGTCGAGCAGATGAAGATGTTCCTGACGCGCATAGGCTTCGGCTCCCGCGTGGTCATCACCGGCGACGTGACGCAGATCGACCTGCCCGGCGACAAGGTCTCGGGCCTCAAGGAGGCCATGCGCGTGCTCAAGGGCATAGACGACATCGCCATCTGCAAGCTCACCGGCGCCGACGTCGTCCGCCACGAGCTGGTGCAGAAGATAATCGAGGCCTACGAAAAGGACGAAAAACGCCGAGCCCCGCAGCAAAAGCTCGACCCGGCGAAGTTCAAGCGGAAGAAATGAACGACAGGGACATAGTCAAGGACTATTACGACAGCGCCCCGGAAGAGGAATGGGCGCGTCTCGAGCAGAACCCCTGGGAGTTTGAGATAAACTGCGCTTACCTCGACAGGTACATCCGCCCAGGGGAGCGCGTACTCGACCTCGGCGGCGGCCCCGGGCGCTACTCCATACACCTCGCAAAGCACGGCGCAAACGTCACGCTTGTGGACCTCTCGGACGGGAACGTCGCCCTCGCGCGGGAGAAGGCCGCCGCTGCGGGCGTGGAGATAGAGGCCAGGCAGGGCGACGCTCTGGACGCCGCCGCTCTGCCCGAGGGGCCGTTTGACCACGTGCTATGCATGGGCCCTCTTTACCACCTGCTCGAAAGGGAAGAGCGGCTGAGGGCCATAGAGAACTGCCTCGCGCGTCTCAAAACGCGCGGCAAGCTCTATGCGGCCTTCATCTCCATATACTCCGACATGATCTACCGCATAGGCCGCCTCGACAGCTGGCCGGAGGGCATACTCAGCATCGGCGGCACCGAGGCGGAGCGGAAATACTATGCAGCGCTCAAATCCGGCGGCGAGTACGCGGGCGACGCCTTCACGCGGGCGTATTTCACGAACCCGGAGCAGATTCTGCGGCACTTTGAGGGCTTTCCGCTCCGAAAGCTGCACCTGCTGGGCAGCGAGGGCCTGTTCGACGCAAGGCAGGGCTGGTTCACGCTCAGCGAGGAACAGCGTTCGGCCTGGATGCAGCTCTCACTGGACGTCTGCGAACTTCCGGAGCTCCTGAGCTGGTCTGAGCACCTGCTGTATATCGGGGAAAAGCTGGGTTGAGCGCGCACAAAAGGTGGACGAAACTTTCAGACGCGCTTCGCGCACACTAAAGACACAACGCGGGAGGACGACATACATGACACTTGAAGAAGCCAGAAAGAGTCTCAAAGACCTTGAACTGCGCGAGTTTGCCTACAACCACGCGTCGGGGATGCTGTATTTCGACGGAGTGACGGCGGCGCCAAAGGGGACCTACGTCTCACGCGGCAAGACGCTCTCCGTGCTCAACGAGGCGGCCTATTCGCTCTCGAACAGCGATGCCGCGCGCGAGACGCTGCGTGTGCTCTCGAACCACCTGGACGAGCTCACCCCCGCCGAAAGGCGCATCGTGGAGCTGAGGGAAAAGTCCCTGCGCTTTAAAAGCCGCGTGCCGGTGGACGAGTACGTCGCGTATCAGGACCTGCTCAACGAGGCGGCCACCGTCTGGCGCGAGGCCAAGGCCAAGTCCGATTACGCCATGTTCGAGCCGCTGCTGCAAAAGATAATCGACGCCTGCCGCCGCTTTGCCGGGCTGGTGGAGCCTGAGAAGGACCCCTACGACTTCTGGCTCGACACCTACGAGGAGGGCATGACGCAGGAGTTCTGCGACAAGTTCTTCGCCGAGCTGCGCTCAAAGCTCGTGCCGCTCATAGCAAAAGTCGGCGCGGCGGAGGCGCCCGACACCTCGCTGCTGGGCGTCCGCTTCCCGCTCGACAGGCAGGACGAGCTCTCGGGCTGGCTCATGCGCTTCCTCGGCCTCGACCCGGACCGCTGTGCCCTCACGACGACGGAGCACCCCTTCACCATCGACTTTTCACGCTACGACGTGCGCATCACGACGAAGTATTACGAAAACGCCTTCGCCTCCTCCATGTTCAGCGTCATCCACGAGGGCGGCCACGCGCTCTATGAGCTGGGTACGGCTGAGGAATACGCCTTTACCAAGCTCGGCAGCGGCGTCTCCATGGGCGTGCACGAGAGCCAGTCCCGCTTCTTCGAGAACATAATCGGCCGCTCCCGCGCCTTCTGCTCCCTGGTCTGGCCGGAGCTCGTGCGGCTCTGCCCGGAGCTTGGGAAGTACGACGCGGACATGTTCTACCGCGCGGTGAACGCCGCCCAGCCGGGACTCATCCGCATCGAGGCGGACGAGCTCACCTACAGCCTGCACATCATGGTACGCTACGAGCTCGAGCGCGCGCTGCTCCACGGCGAGCTGGACGCCAAGGACCTGCCCGAGCGCTGGAACGCGCTGTATAAGCAGTATCTCGGCGTGGACGTGCCGGACGACGCGCACGGCGTCTTGCAGGATTCGCACTGGTCCGGCGGCCAGCTCGGCTACTTCCCGAGCTACGCCCTCGGCAGCGCCTACGGCGCACAGCTCATAGAGCGCATGCGAGAGAGCTTCGACGTGGATGCGGCGGTGGCCTCCGGCGACATTGCGCCGGTGCGCGACTGGCTGGGCGAGCGTATCTGGCGCCACGGCAGCCTCATCAAGCCGACGGAGCTCATGCGCTCCGCCCTCGGCGGAGAGTTCGACGCGGGTTACTATACGCGCTATCTCGAGGCCAAGATGCGTGAGGTGTACAAGCTGTAATGGGTGCGAAGATAATGGTGAGCCGCTCAAAGAGCGGCCTTGGCCGACCTGAGGCCCGGCGGCTGATACTCCGGGCGATAAATGCGGCACTCCGTGCCGAGGGCGTGGGCGTGGACTGCGAGATAAGCGTCCTGCTCACGGATAACGAGGGCATCCACGAGCTCAACCGAGAGTATCGGAACGTGGACAGGCCCACTGACGTGCTCAGTTTCCCGGCAAACGAGCTGACGCCGGGCGAGTTCGAGGCTGAGGCGTGCGACATCGACCCCGAGACGGGGAGAGCGTTCCTCGGGGATATGGCAATATCGCTTGAAAAGTGCGAGGCACAGGCTGAGGAGTATGGACACAGTTTTGAGAGAGAGCTGATGTACCTCACCGTCCACAGCACGCTGCATCTGCTCGGCTACGACCACGTGGACGAGGCGGAGATGAAGCGTCAGATGCGCGCGCGGGAAGAGCTGATAATGTCCGGGCTCGGCGTCTGAGCCCGTCTAAAGCAGGGGAGAAGAGAGAAAAATGAAAAAAGGTTCTGCCGCAGTGTTCCTGAGCTATGTGCTCTGGGGCGTTTTCCCGATCTACTGGAAGCTGCTCGCCGACGTGGATTCGGTGTATGTGCTCTGCTGCCGCATCGTGTTTTCGCTTGTCGTGAGCCTCATCGTAGTGCCGCTCTGCGGCAAGTGGGGCGAGGCCATGCGCGTGCTGCGTGACAGGCGGCTCCGGCGCTATATGCTGGCCGCCGGACTGTTCATCAGTTTCAACTGGGGTGCGTTCATCTACTGCGTCGCCTCCAACCGAGTGCTGGACGCAAGTCTGGCGTACTACATAAACCCCATCCTCGCCATACTCGTGGGCTTCATCGTGTTCCGCGAAAAGCTCACGGCGGCGCAGTGGGCCGCCGTGGCGCTGGCGGCGGCGGGCGTGGCGGCGCCGATGGTCATGGAGGGCGAGTTCCCGCTGCTGGCGGTGCTCATCGGCCTCTCCTTCGCCATCTACGGCGCCATAAAGAAAAAGGCCGACGTCCCGGGCGACGTGTCCACGTTCATAGAGACGCTGCTCGTCTCGCCCATAGCCCTCGCCATAATCGTGGTCATGGAGCTGCGTGGCGGACCGATAAGCACGGGCGTCATAGGCGGCTGGCGGCTGATACTCCTGCCGCTGGCGGGACTTGTGACCTACCTGCCGCTCTTCCTCTATTCGGCGGGCATCCGCACAACGTCGATGTCGCTCTCGGGCATACTCATGTACATAAATCCGACCCTGCAGCTTCTCTGCGGCATATTGCTCTATGACGAGACGATGAGCCCGGCCATGACCGTGGCCTTTGTCTGCGTCTGGCTGGCGACGATAGTGTTCGTCGCGGGCGGGGAGATAGCGAGAAGAAGGGCAGCAACGAGGTGCAGCAACAATGGATAAGAACGCAATGATAACCATAGCGGGCCGTCCCAACGTGGGCAAGAGCACGCTCACGAACGCACTGGTGGGGGAGAAGGTGGCCATAGTCTCCAACAAGCCCCAGACCACGCGCAACCGCATCACCGCGATAATAAACCGCGGCGACACCCAGCTGGTGCTGATGGACACTCCGGGTTTCCACAGAGCGCGGACGAGGCTGGGCGAGTATATGGACAAGGTCGTGCGCGAGAGCGTAGCGGACGTGGACGCCGTGGTGCTCGTCGTGGAGCCGATACCCTCGCTCGGACCGCAGGAGACGGAGCTCATACGCCAGATACGCGCCTCCCGGGCCCCCGCGATACTCGCGATAAACAAGATAGACACCGTGGAGAAGTCGGAGCTGCTTGCCGTCATCTCGGCCTACGCCCAGGCGTATGACTTCAAGGCCATCGTGCCCATCTCGGCCAAGACCGGCGACGGGCTGGAGGCGCTGGTGGAGGAGATGGAGAAGTTCGCCGAGCCCGGTCCGCACCTCTTCCCGGAGGACATGTACACCGACCAGCCGGAAAAGCAGCTGTGCGCCGAGCTTCTGCGTGAAAAGCTCCTCTGGTGCCTCGACAAAGAGGTACCGCACGGCACGGCGGTGGAGATAACGCGCTTCCACGAGCGCGAGGACGGCGTCATCGAGATCGACGCGACGATATATTGCGAAAAGGCCAGCCACAAGGGCATAATAATCGGCAAAAACGGCGCAATGCTCGGCAAAATAGGCGAAATGGCGCGCAAGGACATGGAAAACTTCCTGGACACGAAGGTGTATCTCAAGACCTGGGTCAAGGTCAAGGAGAACTGGCGCGATTCCCAGCCCCTGCTGCGGAACTTCGGCTTCAACGATTAGCGTGGGCGTCATGTTCCGAAACCGCACGCAGGGTCGAAGATTTTTGAGCGCGCCCGCCGTCTCAGGGCGATGACGGCGGCCAGACGGGCCGTCGCCCTTCAACCGGCGACGGTGATGCCATGGGGCGGCGGGCGCACTCAAAAACGGGTTCGGATCATGTCGCCCACGCTTAAATATTCCCATGGCTGAACCGGCCCGCGTGCGCAGAAACTAGCACCAGAGGTGATGGCCGTGAAGGACGACAACTTCTGGACGCTGTTTTGTGAGACGGGCGAGCCGGTCTACTGGATGCTGAGCCGCGAGCGGTCTGAGCAGGAGAAAAAGCCGAAACCGGCGCCGGAGAAAAGCAAAGAGAGGGCGGCCAGCTCCTGAGCCGCCCCGTAAAAGCGAGGCGATACATATGTACCACACCACAAGGGGCCTCATACTGCGCGAGGCCAAGTACAAGGAGTCGGACAAGATACTGACCATCCTGACGGAGACCGAGGGCAAGATAACGGCCAAGGCCCGCGGCGTTGCGCGGACACGCAGCAAACTCGCCGCAGCGACGCAGCTTTTGTGCTTCTCGGAGCTCACGCTCTTCGGGCACAAGGGCTACTGGACGATAAACGAGGCCGTGACCGTGGAGCAGTTCCGGGGCCTGAGAGGCGACATCGAGCTGCTGGCCCTCGGAAGCTACTTTGCGGAGCTGCTGGAGGCCGTCTCGGACGAGGACTGCCCGGAGCCGGAGATCCTGCAGCTGGGCCTCAACAGCCTCTACGCGCTCTCCTCCGGACTATTTCCGCCCGAGCAGGTGAAGGCGGCGTTCGAGCTGCGGCTGATGTGCCTCTCGGGCTACCGGCCGGAGCTGGAGGGCTGCGCCAAATGCGGCAAGGCGGATATCGAGAGCGGCTATCTCGTCCCCGCCCACGGCGAGCTCTACTGCGAGGACTGCCCGAGGCCGGACGGTCTGCCCGTGGACAGGGCCGTCATCGAGGCCATGCGCTACATCGTGGACGCCGCGCCCAAGCGCATCTTTTCCTTCCGGCTCGACGAAGACGCGCTCCGGCGGCTGGGCCAGGTCTGCGAGGCGTATCTGCTCTACGAGCTGGACCGCGGCTTTGCGAGCCTCGACTACTACAAAAAGGTTAGGAACTCAAAATGACACAGTACGAGAAATCCGCCGTAACGCTGGAGCTGCCGGCGATACTCGCCATGCTCGCGCACCACGCCGTGAGCGACGAGGCCAAGGCGCGCGCCTCGGCGCTCTCGCCGGCGACGGACGCTGCTACGGTGCGGCGCCTGCTCGCCGAGACCAGCGCCGCCAGAGGCATGATGGTCAAGCGGGGCAGCCCCTCGTTTTCCGGCGTCAAGGACGTGCGTGCCAGCCTCTCGAGGGCCGACATGGGCGGCACGCTGAATATCCGCGAGCTCATGGACATCGCGGGCGTCCTCACGGCAGCCCGCATGGCACGGACCTACGCCGCCGGCGACGGCAGGGGAGGCGAAAAGACCTGCATTGACGGCCTCTTCAATTCCCTCATCACCAACCGTTTCCTTGAGGACAAGATCACAGGTTCCATCGCGGGCGAGGACGAGCTCTCCGATGCCGCAAGCCCGGAGCTGGCCTCCATCCGCCGCCTCATCCGTGCCGCTTCGGCCCGCGTGCGTGAGGCACTGCAGAAGATAATCTCCTCGCCGAGCTATTCCAAGGCCCTGCAGGACCCGATCATCACCACCCGTTCGGAGCGCTATGTCGTGCCGGTCAAGGCCGAGTTCAAGAACACCGTGCCCGGCCTGGTGCACGACGTCTCCGCCTCGGGCGCCACGCTGTTCATAGAGCCTATGGCGGCGGTAAAGGCGAACAACGAATTGAGAGAACTCCGTGCCCGCGAGAAGGCCGAGGTGGAGCGCATCCTCGCCGAGCTCTCCGCCGACTGCGCCGAGCACGCGGACGACATCTCCCGCGACTTCGGCATCCTCGTCTCGCTGGACCTCATCTTCGCCAAGGCCAAGCTGAGCTACGCCTACGACGGCATGGAGCCGGAGATATCCGAGCGCGCTGTGGTGCTCCGCAAAGCCCGCCACCCGCTGCTGCCCAAGGACACCGCCGTGCCCATAGACCTCGCCCTCGGCGGCGACTACGACACGCTGGTCATCACCGGCCCGAACACCGGCGGCAAGACGGTCACGCTCAAGACCATCGGCCTCATGTGCGTCATGGCCGCCTGCGGACTGCACCTGCCCGTCGCGGACGGGAGCTGCGTGCCCGTGTTCAGCGCCGTGCTCGCGGACATAGGCGACGAGCAGAGTATAGAGCAGAACCTCTCCACCTTTTCTTCGCACATGACAAACATCGTGCGCATACTTAATGAATGCGGCCCTAATACGCTCATCCTCTTCGACGAGCTGGGCGCCGGCACGGACCCCACCGAGGGCGCAGCCCTGGCCATCTCCATAATCGAGTACGCGAGAGAACACGGCGCCGTCATCGCGGCGACGACGCACTATGCCGAACTGAAGGTCTACGCCACGACGGCGAAGGGCGTCATGAACGCCTCCTGCGAGTTCGACGTGGCGACCCTGCGGCCTACCTACCGGCTGCTGGTGGGCATCCCCGGCAAGTCGAACGCCTTCGCCATTTCGGAGCGCCTGGGCGTGCCGGAGGAGATAATCGCGGACGCAAAGAGCCGTGTCGGAACCGAGAGCGCCAGCTTTGAGGCGACGATAGAAAAGCTCGAGTCCGTGCGCCAGGCGCTGGAGCGTGACAGGGACGAGGCGCAGAAAAAGCTGCGTGAGGCCGAGGAGAACCGCAAGGAGTCGGCCAAGATAAGGGTCGAGCTCGAGCTTCGCCTTGAAAAGGCGGAGGTCAAGGCCAAACGCGATGCTGAGCGGATAATCGCCGAGGCGCGCGAGACGGCGGAGGCCGCCTTTGCAGAGATAGACGAGATGCGCTCCAAGGCGAACGCCGACGAGGACCACCGCGCTGCAAACGAAGCCCGTGCCGAACTGAGGCGAAAACTTAACGAGGCGGAGGAGCGCTTTGCCGAGAAACCCGCCATGCCCGAAGAAAAGCGCGGTCCTACAAGGCCCGCCGTGGTGGGCGATACGGTGGAGATACTCTCCATGGGCGTAAAGGCCGAGGTGACGGGCATAAATAAGGATGGTTCGCTTAGCCTCAGAGCGGGTATAATGAACGTGACGGCCCGCCAGGACGAGGTGCGCGTGACCGAAAAGCAGCCCAAGAAAAAGGTTGTGTCCTCCGGCACGACCACGTTCCGCGAGGCGGCGGTGGCCCC
>CAUAHS010000020.1 GCA_958428885.1 uncultured Eubacteriales bacterium | reverse complement strand
GCATACTGCGCCTCGCCGGGCTGCTCAACTCCCACGCCGGGTTGATGCTCATCTACGCCGGGAGCATGTGCGTATTTGCCGTCTGGAACATGAAGGGATATTTCGACACCATCCCCGTCGAAATAGAGGAGGCCTCGAAGATAGACGGCGCAAACGACGCACAGATGATATGGAAGATAGTCCTCCCGCTCGCCAAACCTGCCATCGTGGTCACCTGCGTCATGGTGCTCATCACAGTCTGGAACGAATACCTCTTTGCGACGACCTTCCTGCTCGACAGCAAGTTCTATTCCCTGGCGGGCGGGCTGTATCAGCTGCAGTCGAACGACTACACCCGCTCCTGGCCGCTCTTCACGGCGGCCAGCATCCTGGCCTCGATACCGCTGCTGCTCATCTTCTTCAAGATCCAAAAATACATGGTCTCCGGCCTCACAGCCGGGGGCGTGAAAGGATGACCATGAGAAAAGACGCCATCTTTCACAGGCCCATGAGTGAATACGCCTTCGGCCTAGACGAGGGCACGACGGTGTTTCGTCTGCGCTGCGGCGCCGGGGAACTCTCGGAGTGTCTGGCACGGTGATACCGCCTGTCCGGAGACACCGGTGCCGTTTTACCGGCAGCAGATGCGCCTTGTACAGCACGGCGAGAACTGCGACTGGTGGGAGGCGGAGCTGTCGGGTCCCTGCCACCGGCTCTATTATTACTTTGAGCTCTCCGGCTCCGGCGAGCGGCTCTTCTACTCAGGTGGGCTCTTTCTGACCGAGCCCTCGGCAGATCGCTCACAGTATTTCAAGCTGCCCTTCAATCACCGCGCTGACCTCGCGCGCGTGCCAGACTGGGCGGCGGACGCCGTTGTCTACAATATTTTCCCGGACAGTTTTGCCTCCGGCCGCCGGAAAATAAGCGGGTGCGGTGAGGCGCTGGAGTTCACAGGCGCAAAGTCCTTCTCCCGCCTCGGCGGGACGATACGCGGCATCGCGGAAAACCTAGACTACATCGCCGGTCTCGGGGCAAACTGCCTCTACCTCAACCCCATCTTCGCCGCCGGACAATACCACAAATACGACACAATCGACTATTTCCACATCGACCCCTGTCTCGGCACGGACGAGGATTTCCGTTCGCTGGTCGACAAGGCACACGAGAGGGGCATCCGCATCATACTCGACGGGGTGTTCAACCACTGCGGAGTGCAATTTTTCGCCTTTCGTGACGTGCTGGAGCACCAGGAGGCAAGCCCCTACGTCCCGTGGTTCTACCGCCTGAGCTTTCCCGTGACGGAGCCCGCTCCGGGCGAGACGCCGGACTACGAGTGCTTCGCCTACGAGGGGAAGATGCCCAAGCTTGACACAGCTAACCCCGAGGTGCGCGAGTATCTGTGCCGTGTTGGCGAGCACTGGCTGAGGGAATACGGCGCGGACGGCTGGCGGCTGGACGTGGCCGACGAGGTCGACGACGGCTTCTGGCGTGAGTTCCGCCGCCGCGTGAAAGCGGTGAAGCCCGACGCTCTGCTAATAGGCGAGATATGGAGCGACGCGCGCCACTGGCTCGCCGGAGACATGTTCGACTCCGCCATGAACTACGAGTTCCGTCTTCACTGCCGCCACTTCTTCGCCGAGGGCAAGACGGACGCACACACCTTCGCCGCGCGTTGTGTGGACATGCTAATGCGCTGCAAGCGACAGACCGCTGGCGTGCTGCTCAACCTTCTTGACAGCCACGATGTTGGGCGCTTCCTCGACCTCTGCGGCGGCGATGTGCGGCGCTTGAAGCTGGCCGTCATGTTCATGTGCTGCTTCCCGGGCATGCCCTGCGTGTTCTACGGCGACGAGCTGGGCGTCGTAGGCGAGGTGGAGGATGAGTATCGCCGTGCCATGCCATGGGAGAGAGAAGGGACACCGCTGTGGGAATTCTACCGCGAGGCGGCGGCACTGCGCCGCCGCTTGAGTGCGCTGCGTCACGGTGAGCTCCGCATACTGCAAGCCGAGTCCGGCAGCCGCCTGCTCATCTTTGAACGCCGCCTCGCCGGCGAGCGTGCCGTGGTGTGCATAAACGCATCCGGCTCCGACCGTGCTCTGCCCCCGGAGCTGGGACAGCCGATATTCGGCTCCGTCTCCAGAGGCATCATAGGCCCCATGTCCGGTGCGGTCTTTATATGAGCGCCGCCGGGGCGTGAAGAGAGAAAACCGCCTGTCCAAAGATCGGACAGGCGGTTTTAATGCTTATTTCGCGTCTCTTACGCCTTTGCAGCGTTTACGAGGATGTCCACGCACTGGTCTATGCCCAGGCGGCCGGAGTCGAGGCAGATGTCGTAGTTCTCCGCTAGACCCCACTGGTGGCCGGTATAGTGGCGGTAGTAGGCGCGGCGTTTGTCGTCCTTCTCCTTGAGGCGCTTCTCGGGCTTCTCCGGACGCTCGCCGTAGAGACGGACTATGCGGTCGGCACGGAAGGCGTTGTCCGCGTGGAAAAACGTGTGCAGGCAGTCCGTCCTGTCGCGCAGGATGTAGTCTGCGCAGCGGCCGACTATGACGCAGCGCTCATGCTCCGCAAGATCCTTGATGATGTTGTGCTGTATAATGTAGAGCTGGTCGGAGATGGGCAGGCTGCCGCTGCGGGCGCCCTCCGCATTCATGACCCAGTTGAAGAGAAAACTGCTGGTGGAGCAGGCGTATTCGCCGCTCTCGAGTATGTAGCTCTCCGCAAGTCCGCTCTCCTCAGCTATCTTCTTGACGAGCTCCTTGTCATAGTATGCCCAGCCGAGCCTCTCGGCCGTTTCCTTTGCGATGGTCCTGCCGCCGCTGCCGAACTGACGGCTGACGGTTATGATCCTAATGCCCATTTCTGTGCCTCCTTCTTCCGGCCCCACACGGAGCCTGGTCGGCCTTCCCGACGGGTCCATTATACCACGTTTTTCCGCAGATTCACATATTTTTTCTGCCTCTATCCAAAAAATAAGGGCCGTCCGTACGGACGGCCCTCATCTCAGCCCATGTACTCCCCTACAGGATAGTCGTTATACTGCCGCTTCAGCTTCAGGACGACGGAGCCGTCCTCCAGCGTGGTCTCGCCGAGTATCTCGTACTTTATCCTGCGGCGGTCCATGAGCGCCTTGTAGTGGCTGACCTCTGCGGCCACGGCTTTCACCTCGGCCTCATGGCCCTCGCCGTTGTCCTTGGGTGTGAAATAAACGGTCTGCTCCAGGCAGGCGGCCTTGATGCGCTTCATGGGAACACTCCTTTCCGTTTGAATTCATTTTACTCAAAAAGCGAACTATTTTCAAACGAAAATTAGCTTTTGCTAAAATAATTGTTCATTTTGCGCATATATTGCAGCCATACGCTTGTGCAGCTTTTTGCCTCATTCCACCTCGCCGTAGCGCAGCTTGTAATAGGCCCAGCAGCGCATACGGCTCACGAGGGCGGCCTGTTCGGCCGTCGGCTCCGTCGAGATACTGCCGTCAGCGCTCTCATAAAAACCGTTGTGCAGCACCGGCAGCTCACGGCGCATCTCGTTGAGGAAGGCGAACCAGGGCGAGACCTCGCCCCTGCCCGTGAGCTCGAGGACGGCGGCGCCGAGATAGCAGGCGCTTATCCGCCCGTCGGCGGGCAGGTCGAGCGCCTCGATCGCGTTTTCAAAGTCCAGTGCCTCAGCCGCAGCGTCGTTGCACCAGATCAGGAAGGGCGCAGTATAGGCGGCGTAGGGGTCCTCCCCGCCCACTACGTTCGCCGCGGGCAGGCCGAGCTCGGCATAGCCCTGGCGGTTGTCGCCCAGATACGGCAGGTGGTCGCCGAAGAACACCAGCAGCACGGGCTCGTCCTGCGCAGAGTAGAACTCCGTCAGGTCCTCGAGCATCGCGTTGGCGTCCCTTATGCCCTCGGCGTAGACGTTCACGGCGGTCTGGATCTCCGGCGAGAGCTCCGCCGTGGTCTCCACCTCGGGGCAGACATAGTCGCCGTACTTATCCGAGGTGTAGGACATGTGGTTCTGGATGGTGACGGCGTAGGTGAAGTCCAGTCCGCCGCCGGCGCTCTTCTCCTCAAAGCGGGAGACGAGCTCGCGCAGGACGCTCTCGTCCGTGACCCAGTCGCCCTTGTACTCGGCGTCGAAGTCCTCGACGAAGAAGCTCTCGTCCGCGCCGAACCAGTCGTAGACGTTCTCGCGGTTATAGAACCAGCTCTGCCCCGGGTGCATGAAGCAGCTGGTGTAGCCGTCCGCCCCGAAGACGCGGAAGATGCTGTCGAGGTCGCGGTTCACGGTGCGGAAGGCGGTGAGCGAGGGCGCGGCGGGGTTGAGCAGGTTTGTCTGCATGCCGGACGCAACGTCGAACTCCGTGTCCGCCGTGCCGCCCGCGAAATAGGGCACCACGATGTGGCCCGCCCAGGCGTTTTCGCCCTCGGCAAGGGTGTTGTAGACCTCCATCGGATTCTCGCCCTCGGGGAAGACGAACACTTCCTCGTTGAGGATGTCCGAGAAGGCCTCGTCCATGACGAACACGACGTTCACGTCCGCGGCGTCCGGCGCACTCTCATAGCCGGTCTCCCAGGAGGCAGCCTCGTCGCGGTCGAAGCCCGCGGGCTTTTCTATTTTATATGTGGAGAAGTGATAGCAGAAGTAGTAGACAAAACCGAGCTCGTTGTTCACGGAGCTGAGGTTGTAGGGCTCCGTCGTCTCAAAGGAGTTGTAGAGGTCCGTGGAGCTGTACACGAGCCCGACCACGCCGGCGAGCACGACGACGCAGAGCACAAAACCTATGACGCGCACGAGCACGCCCCGCCTTTTCGGCGCATCCTCCGCCTTTTTGAGCGGCAGCAGCACGCCGAGGACGATGAACACCGCCGTCATCACAACAAGGCAGCCTATTTGGAACCAGGGCAGGGTCATGTTGTAGCTGCCTGCGGCGTCCGCCGCCTCCTTGATGAGCGAGATGTCCCGAGGCACGAAGGGCTCGCCGCGGATGGTGAGCTTGACGCGGTTTATGAGGGACATGGCGCCCGCTATGAGGCCCACGAGTCCGGAGCTGAAGAACACGTTCCGGAAAGCGAAGGCGAAGGCGGCGGTCAGCAGGGCTATGGGCAGCCAGTTCAGGAACAGAATGAGCGGCTGGCGCAGCATCTTCCCCAGCATCGCCAGGACGGAGACGGGGTGCGCCCAGAGCACAAACAGCGTCACCACGACGCTGCACGCGAGGCCGAGCAATATTGCCGGCAGGAGGCCTATGGGCCTGGAGTGTCGTTTCAAGTGTTGTCCTGCTTCCTTTCAGCGTATTGCGCGGGCACGCGGGTGAGGTAGTTTCTCGGGCGTCCGACCGAGGCCCTGCCGTATTCTATCGCCTGCACGGGGCAGGCGCTTATGCAGGCCATGCAGTGCATGCATCTGCCCTGCCACTTGGGTCGGCCGTCATGCAGGGTGATGTCGTTCACGGGACAGAGCTTTGCGCACTTGCCGCAGCCTATGCACTTGTCGGAAACGCGGAAGGGCCTGTCCTTGACATAGAAGGTGCGGAACATGTCGTTGACGATGCCGCTGCGGAGCCGGTCCACGACGCCGGCTTTCGGGTCGGCAAGCGGCCGTCCGGCGGCGATCTCGCGTGCGGCGGCCTCTATGCCGGGCTCTGCACGTTCGATTATCGCGCCTGCCTCGGCGCTGTCGGGCGTGGGGAACATGACAAGGTAGTTTTCGGGCATGATGGCGACGCCCATGCCCATGTATTCCATGCCTATCTCCTCGCTGAGGCGGCGGCAGTACTTTGCGGCGTTGCCGGGTTCGGAGCCGCAGGTGAGATAGAAATACATCTTTCGGCTGCCCTCCCACCTTGCGCGGCGGAACAGGGACTCGATAGAGCCCGGCATGCGCCAGGCGTGCGTGGGCACGACGACTACGAAGGGGCGCTCCGACGAGAATGCGGCTGGGCCGCCGTGCTTGAGCCGGTCGTTGAGCGAGACGATCTCGTCGCCGGTGACGGCGGAGATGATCCGTGCGGCATACAGGCTGTTGCCCGTGCCGGAAAAGCAGAGTATCATATGCTCTCCTCCTTTGCCCCATGATGATATCACGGAAAGGAAGAATTAACAAGTTTTTTACGCGGTTCGGATTTTTTGCTTACATCGGAGCTTGAAATGTGATAAAATGTACTTGAAATAACAGTGTAAAAGCCATAATTAACGACAGGTGGGGCAGAAATGTATGAAATCGGCGATTTAATAGTTTACGGCGGCACGGGCGTCTGCCGGGTCGAGGCGGTGGAGACGCCAAAGCCCAGGCCGGGTGAGGCGGAGCGGCAGTATTACCTGCTCAAGCCCCTGTACCAGGACGGCACGATACGCATCCCGGTGGACACGAAGGTCTTTATGCGTCCGGTGATAAGCCGGGAGGAGGCGGAAAAGCTCATCGACGCCATACCCGGCATGAGTGCGGAAGCCTATCATGACCGCAACTTCACCCAGCTTGCGGCACATTATCAGGAGGCTCTCGGCTCCCACGACTGCTCGGACCTCATCGAGCTCGTGATGTCCATCTACGCGAAAAAGCAGTACGTGGAGAGCAAGAAGCGCAAGTTCGGTCAGGTTGACGCCCGGTTCATGAAGCGGGCGGAAAACCTGCTCTACGGCGAGTTCTCCGTCGCCCTGGGCATTCCCTTTGACGACGTGCAGGGCTACATAGCGGACCGGGTCTCCGGCGAGCTCAAAAGCTGAAAAAAGCCCCGGGCCATGAGCCCGGGGCCTTTTTTATTCATGCACTCAAGCAGCGCGCTTGCCGGTGAGCTTGCGGACGATGACACAGAGGACCATCGTTATGAGCATGTCGGGCAGGGTGTTGCCGACGACGATGTCCACCGTCATCAGCACGCGGTAGAGCACGAAGCCCACCAGCCAGACGGCGAGGTTCACCCAGTCGAAGGAGAGCTGGAAGCTCGAGCGCCTGAGGATGAAGTTGTCCGCCAGCTGCACGGCTATCATGGGTGCGAACACGGAGCCGATGAGGTAGAGGAAGTTCGTGATGTCGTCCATCGGGAAGAGTATCGCCGCCGCGGTGCCGATGACCGTCACGACGACCGCCACCCACTTGCCGGAGAGCTTTTTGGAGAGGCTCTCGGAGGAGATGCCGGCGCTCCAGGCGTCGAGGAAGGTGGTCGTGACCGTCGAGAGGATGAGGATTATGAGCGCTGCAACGCCGAGACCGGCCTTCACCATGATGAGGGCGATGTCGCCCTCGCCGGTGTAGATGGCGGCGCCCATGCCGATTATGTACATCCAGCAGGAGACGAGACCGTAGGTAAGCGTACTGGCCAGGGTGGCGGCAAAGGGCTTTTGCGCCTCGCGCGTGTAGTCGCTCACGAGCGGCAGCCAGGAGAGCGGCATCGCCACTGCGAGCTCCACCGCTGCGCCGAAGCTCATGGCCTCGCCGAAGGCGGAGGTGTCCGCACCTGGGTTGCCGTCGAAGAAGATGACCTTGCAGAGCACCAGCGTCAGAATGAACAGCGCCGCCATGGCGATCTTGTTCACCCAGCCGAGGTTCGTGATGCCGATGAGTATCCACACTAGGATGAGCACGCCGATGACGAGGCACCAGACCCAGGCGCCGGTGTCGAAGATGCCGTTTGTGGCGAGAGCGCCGTCATAGATCATGATGGCCGTCCAGCCCACGAGCTGCAGGACGTTCAAAAAGGCAAAGAGCAGTCCGCCCCTCTTGCCGAAGGACATCTTGACCGTCTCCATCGCGCTCAGGCCCGTGCGGCCGCCGATGAGGCCAGCGAAGAAGAAGAGGGCGCAGCCGATCACGTGGCCGACGACGATGGCGAGTATGCCCTTCGTCATGCCGAGCGGGGCGAAGTATGTGCCGGTGAGTATCTCGGCGATGGACACGCCCGCGCCGAACCAGATGAGGCCGTTCTGGAAAGTGGAGGTCTTTTTCATCCGCGCGCCTCCATCTTGTACTCGGCCTTTATGTCAAAGGCGTGGTCCATGGGCCCGGAGCCGTGCCCGAGGTCGAGCATGGCCGCAAGGGCGCCGGAGAGGTAGGTCTTGGCGCGCTCCACGGAGTCCTCTAGGCCGAAGCCCTTGGCGAGGTTCGCGGCGATGGCGCTCGAGAGCGTGCAGCCGGTGCCGTGGGTGTTCGGGTTGGCGATGCGCCTGCCCATGAACCAGCGGGTGGTCCCGTCCGGGTGGCAGAGCAGGTCGTTGGCGTCGTTGGTATCGTGCCCGCCCTTGCAGAGGACGGCGCAGCCGTATTCGGTGCTGATCTTCTTAGCCGCGGTCTCCATGTCCGCAGCGCCGGAGATGCTCATGCCGGAGAGGATCTCCGCCTCCGGGATGTTGGGCGTGACGACCTCGGCCAGAGGCAGCAGCTCGCGCTTGAGCGTGTCGATGGCGTCGTCACGCAGGAGCTTTGCCCCGCTCGTCGCCACCATGACGGGGTCGACGACGATGTGCTTTGCGCCGTACTGACGGAGCTTTGCGGCGATGAGCTCTATGAGCCCCGCCGAGGAGACCATGCCTATCTTGACCGCGTCGGGATAGATGTCGGTGAACACGGCGTCTATCTCCTCGGCCAGGAACTCGGGGGTGGCCTCCATGATGTCTGTGACGCCGGTCGTGTTCTGGGCGGTCAGGGCCGTTATGGCGCTCATGGCGAATACGCCGTTGAGCGTCATGGTCTTGATATCCGCCTGGATACCGGCGCCTCCGCTGGAGTCGCTTCCAGCGATAGTCAATGCTGTTTTCATACTTCTCTTCCTTTCCAAGCATTGCTTTTGTATAGCGGCGCAAGGTGGTGCCCCCAATGCACCGCTTGAAAAACGGGTTTTCACCCGGTTTTCGGCGTGTTATTCACTTTTCCGCAAGCTTTTCGCAAAGCGGCAGCAGCTCGCGCGCTGCGGCCTCAACATCCGGCTGCGCAAAGAGCGCGGAGACTACGGCGACGCCCGCAAGGCCCAGGCCGTTGAGCTCGGAGATGTTCTCGCGCGTGATGCCGCCTATGGCGACGACGGGGATGTCCACGGCGTCGACCACACTGCGCAGGCCATCGGGCCCTATGGGTGCGGCGTTTTCCTTGGTGCTGGTGGCAAAGGCGGCGCCGGAGCCGATGTAGTCCGCTCCCGCGGTCTGGGCACGACGCGCCTCCGCAGCGTTGTGCGCCGAGACGCCGATTATCTTGTCCGGGCCTAGCCGCTCCCGCGCGAGCCCGGCTTCGAGGTCCTCCTGGCCGACGTGCACGCCGTCCGCACCGGATTCTACAGCGATGTCCACGGCGTCGTTTATGACGCACTTGACGCCGTGAGCGCGGCAGATGGCGACGACCTTTTTGGCCTCGGCCAGAAATTCATCGTGCTCCAGATGCTTTTCACGCACCTGCACGAAGGTCGCACCGCCCCTTATTGCGGCCTCCACCTGGCGGCAGACGCCCTCGGCGCCGTCCGTCCAGGCCCTGTCCGTCACGGCGTAGAGCCGGAGTTCCGCGGGATCTATCTTCATAGCAATTCCTCCAAACAAAAACGCAGGCACGCCAAATAAGGCAAGCCTGCGGCAGACGCTGCAATATTTCCCTACGTTGGCATTATCCAAATCAGGTCGGGTCGAGGCCTCCGCCTCCTCTCAGCCCTCACAGAGCTCCCCTGTTGACGTGAATTATTATACGCCCGCCTTTTCCCGATTGCAAGCGGAAACTTGACAAGGCCGCGCCGCGGTGAGATAATGGGCTCGCAAAAAACAGGGGAGCCTCCGGGCTGAGAGGAAGTATTCGCTTCGACCCTATGACCTGATGCGGGTAATGCCGCCGGAGGGAGTCATTTTCGCCTGCCGGCTCCCGTTTGGGAGCCTTTTTGTTTTTTGACATTCGTTTGAAGGAGGCGCGAGGGGAAGATCTTCGGCATGCCGGCCATGCCGGCGGCGGATGGAGGGGGAGCGCCCTGCGTCCGGGCCAGATATGCAGCGATGGGAAGCCGTGTTCCGGCGTGAGAGGAGGCCAGCAAGCCTCGACCGACCTTGTATCCTACGGGGGAAACGCCGCATATCGCCGTTTTTCTCCGCGTCTTTTGATGAAAAGGAGTGTCAAAAATGAGAAGCAACAGCACCAAGAAACTCGCTATCGCCGCCATATTCGTCGCGCTCGCCGTCGTGGGCAGCGCCTTTGTCAGTTTCCCCGTCTTCGGGAGCAAGTGCTCGCCCACCCAGCACATGGTGAACGTCCTGTGCGCCGTGTTCCTGGGCCCCTGGTACGGCGTGGGGGTGGCCTTCTGCGCCAGCCTGCTGCGCAATCTGCTGGGCACCGGCAGCATCCTGGCCTTTCCGGGCAGCATGTGCGGGGCCCTGCTGTGCGGCCTTGTCTACAAGGCGCTGCGGAACAAGAATGAAGTCGCCGCCATCCTCGCCACGCTCGTGGCCGAGATGCTCGGCACCGGCGTCCTGGGCGGGCTCTGCGCCTGGCCGGTATCCGTCCTGTTCATGAGCGGGGACGCCGCCACGCTGGCCGTCACCGCCTACATCATCCCCTTCCTCATCTCCACCGTCGTCGGCTCCATCATCGCCGGCGTGCTCGTCTTCGCCCTCAGGGCCGGAGGCGCGCTCAAGATACTGCAGAGAAGTCTGGAGCTGAAATAAATGCCCGAGCTCACCCGCCTCGAAGACATACGCCGCCGCCGTCCGCTGCTGCACTGCATCTCCAACATCGTGACAGCCAACGACTGCGCCAACATCGCCCTCGCCCTCGGCGCGAGCCCGATGATGGCCGAAGCGCCTGAGGAGATGGCGGACATAGCCCGCATAGCGGATGCGGAGGTCCTCAACTGCGGCACGCCCTCCCGCGCAAAGTTCGACGCCTGCCTCATTTCCGGGCGAGAGGGCTCGCGGCTGGGCAAGCCCGTGGTACTCGACCCCGTCGGCGTGGGGGCCAGCCCCTGGCGTCTGGCCGAGGCAGGGAAGCTGCTGGCGGCCTTTCGCCCCGACATACTGCGGGTCAATCTCTCCGAGGCTCGCGCGCTGCTCGGCCTCGCTGGGCGTGAAAAGGGCGTGGACAGCGCCGGGGACGCCGACAGGCAGACCCGCGCCTCCGTCGCTTCGGAGCTCTCGGCTGCTTACGGCTGCGCCGTGCTGCTCTCCGGTGCGGAAGATATCGTCGCCGACGGGCGCCGTGCCGCCGCCGTCACCGGCGGCAGCCCCCTGACCCCGCTCGTCACCGGCACGGGATGCATGCTCTCCGTCCTCTGCGGCGCTTTCGCCGCCGTGGAACCGGACACATACGCCGCAGCGCTCATGGCCTCCGTCTTTTGGAAGGCCTGTTCCGAGCGCGCAGAGCACGTTTCGGGCGGCGCCGGGCCAGGCGCATTGCGCGCTGCGCTCATGGATTCCGCCCACGCCCTCGTTCCCGATTCCCCCTGCTTTGAGGGGCGGGTACAGGCTCTTTAAAACACGCATTTTTAACTCCCGGGTGCAGAAAAAGCGCCCGGGAGTTCTTTACGTCCGCTCTTTTTGCACGGTTGCGTAATTTTACAGAAAGTTTGCTTTATTTTTCACATACTTGTGATATACTACGAGCGAACCAAACGAGGAACAATAAACAGGTCTGACGAAATCAAAGGAGGCATTTAAATGTCGGAGATTTTCAGGAAGCCCGCAACCGAGGAAGAGCTTGCCGCCATGGACAGGTACTGGCGTGCCGCCAACTATCTCTCCGCCTGCCAGCTCTATCTGCTGGACAACCCCCTGCTCGAGAAGCCGCTCTGCGAGGACGACATCAAGAAGAAGATCGTCGGCCACTGGGGCACCGTCCCCGGTCAGAACTTCATCTACACCCACCTGAACCGGGTCATCAAAGAATTTGACCTCGACATGATATACATTTCCGGCCCCGGTCACGGCGGCAACGCAATGGTGGCCCAGGACTGGCTGGACGGCAGCTATCAGGAAGTCTACCCCAACATAACCCGTGACCGCGAGGGCATGCAGCGCCTCTTCAAGCAGTTCTCCTTCCCCGGCGGCATCCCGAGCCACGTCGCTCCCGAGACCCCGGGCTCCATCAACGAGGGCGGCGAGCTGGGTTACAGCCTCGCCCACGCCTTCGGCGCCATAACCGACAACCCCGGACTCATCGCCGCCTGCGTCGTGGGCGACGGCGAGGCTGAGACCGGTCCGCTCGCCACCAGCTGGCAGCTCAACAAGTTCATCAACCCCAAGACCGACGGCGCGGTTCTGCCCATTCTGCACCTCAACGGCTACAAGATAGCCAACCCGACCGTCCTCTCCCGCATCAGCCATGAGGAGCTGGAGAGCTTCTTCCGCGGCTGCGGCTGGGAGCCCCACTTCGTCGAGGGCAGCGACCCCGCCGAGATGCACCGCAAGATGGCCGACGTCATGGACGAGTGCGTCGAGAAGATCCTCACCTTCCAGGCCCACGCCCGCGAGACCGGCGACCTCAGCCGCCCGACCTGGCCCATGATCGTACTGCGTGCGCCGAAGGGCTGGACCGGCCCGGACTACGTCGACGGCGCCAAGGTCGAGGACTACTGGCGCGCTCACCAGGTGCCCATCCAGCCCGACACGCCGGAGCACATCCGTCAGATCGAGGACTGGCTGCGCAGCTACAAGCCCGAGGAGCTCTTCGACAAGGAGGGCCACCCGATGCCGGACATCCTCGCGCTCGCGCCCGAGGGCAAGCGCCGCATGGGCGCCAACCCGCACGCCAACGGCGGCCAGCTTCTGCGCGACCTGCGCATGCCGGACTTCCGCGACTATGAGGTCAAGGTCCCCTTCCCCGGCGCCGTCGAGGCCCAGGACATGACCGCCATGGGCTACTTTGTCCGCGACATCTACCGTCTGAACGCCACTGAGCGCAACTTCCGCGTGTTCGGACCCGATGAGACGGCTTCGAACCGCCTCTCCCCCGTCTTTGAGATAACCGACCGCGCCTGGAACGGCGAGAAGCGCGACATCGACGACCACCTCGCCCCCGACGGCAGGGTCATGGACTCCATGCTCTCCGAGCACGTCTGCCAGGGCATGCTCGAGGGCTATCTGCTCACCGGCCGCCACGGCTTCTTCAACAGCTATGAGGCCTTCATCCGCATAGTGGACTCCATGTTCAGCCAGCACGCCAAGTGGCTCAAGGTCTGCAACCAGCTGCCCTGGAGAAGCGACATCGCCAGCCTCAACTACGTCCTCGCCTCCAACGTCTGGCAGCAGGACCACAACGGCTTCACTCACCAGGACCCCGGCTTCCTCGACCACGTCGCGAACAAGAAGGCCGACGTCGTGCGCCTCTACCTGCCTCCCGATGCAAACTGCCTGCTTTCCTGCTTCGACCACTGCATCCGCAGCCGCAACTACGTGAACGTCATCGTCGCGAGCAAGCACCCGAGACCCCAGTGGCTCACCATGGAGCAGGCCGTCAAGCACTGCACCCAGGGCATAGGCATCTGGCAGTGGGCCTCCACCGACGAGGGCCAGGAGCCCGACATCGTCATGGCCTGCTGCGGCGACACGCCGACGCTTGAGACCCTCGCCGCCGTCACCATACTGCGTGACGCCTTCCCCGAGCTCAAGATCCGCGTGGTCAACGTCGTCGACCTCATGCGCCTGCAGAGCGAGGAGCAGCACCCGCACGGCCTGAGCCAGCA
>CAUAHS010000019.1 GCA_958428885.1 uncultured Eubacteriales bacterium | reverse complement strand
ATCGCGGAAATACGAACTCTGCTCGGGTATGCAGAGATAAAAGAGCGCACCGCCCTTTGCCTCGACAATATTCTCGATTTCGGCTAAGGCGCCGACCTCTGACCCGGCCTCATCGGTGAAATCCTGAGCTCCGGAGCCGGAGTAGCCGTGAAACGGGAGCAAAAGCTCGTCGCCGACCACTATGTCATTGACCACCGGACGGTTCAGCAGCAGATTTATAAACGTCTGCGCCTTAATAAGCCGTGTGCGGGCTATGTACTGGTCGCTGAGGTACTCGTCAAGCCCGGTCATGCAGCTGCCGTCCCATAGGCTTGAGGCGTCGGCATCCGGCAGAGGTGCGGCGCTGCGGTTTTCGTAGAAGAGAGAGTTGTAGGACGAGAATACGGCCCTGTACAGTGTTCCGGCAAAGGATGCGGCAAGCGCGAGGGCCAGGATGGCCAGGAAACCGGCTTTGATACGTTTTTCCATACTCCACACCCCCTCAGAACCGGAAATAAATGAACGGGTTGAAGCCCGCAGCGAGCAGCGAGCTCACGGCAAGGCCGAACACGACCAGCGCCAGGAAATAGTTCCAGAGCCCCAGCCGCTTTTTTATGGCTGGATATACCGGCGCTGCGAGGACTGCGCCCAGCAGCAGCTCCGGCCAGAGCTCGGAGAGCCAGTATGTTGTCTCGCCCGACCACAGCGGTCCGGAGAAGAGCGCGGCAAAGTAGTCCAGAGCCTCATTCGGGCTGGCCGCACGGAACCAGACCCAACCGAACATGACGACCAGCAGTGTCAGCACATGCCGCAGCGCCGAGGGCAGCCGGGCGAAGGCGTCGTGCCAGACATAGCGCTCGCCTATCAGGAAAGCGGCGTACCAGAGGCCCCAGATTAGAAAATTCCAGTCCGCTCCGTGCCAGAAGCCGGTCAGAGCCCAGACGATGAGCAGGTTCAGGATATTCCGCGGCAGAGAGCGGCGGCTCCCGCCGAGGGGTATGTACAGGTAGTCCCGGAACCAGCCTGAGAGCGTCATGTGCCAGCGCCGCCAGAACTCTGTGACGGAGGCGGAGATGTACGGGTAGTTGAAGTTCTCCGGCAGACGGAAGCCGAAGAGCCTGCCCAGGCCGATGGCCATGTCCGAGTAGCCGGAGAAGTCGTAATAGATGTGCAGCGTGTAGGCTATCATACCGAGCCAGGCCAGACCGGCGGAGAGCTCGCCCGACGTGCAGGTAAAGGCGCGGTCGGAAAGCTCGGCGAGGGCGTTTGAGAGAATGCACTTCTTGCCGAGGCCGAAGATGAAGCGCGCTGCTCCCTCAGCGGCGTCGTCCATGGTCTCCCGGCGCTCGTTCATGTCCAGGGCGACGTCGGTATAGCGCACGATGGGTCCGGCGATGAGCTGCGGGAAGAAGGAAATATACAGAGCCACCTGAGCCAGTGAACGGTTCGGCTGCGTGTCACCGCGATATACGTCCACGACGTAGCTCAGGCCCTGGAAGGTGAAGAAGGAGATGCCGATAGGCAGGGTTATCTCAGGCAGGGGTATGCCGAAGATACCGGCGGCAAATCCGGCGTATTTGAACCAGAAAAGCAGCGCGAGGTGCAGCGTGACGGCGGCGGCAAGCAGCGCCTTGGGTCTGCGTGTCCGGGGCAGGAGCAGCCCGGCGCCCCAGTCGAGCAGCACGGAAAAGAGCAGCAGCGGCAGCGCCCGAAGTCCTGCGCAGGCGTAGAAAAAAAGACTGGCTGCGAGCAGCACGAAGTTCCGGCCGCCGCGAAAGCGCCCGGGAACGCTGAAATACAGTGCTATGACCACAGTCAGGAAGAAAAAGAGAAAGCTGACGCTGCTGAAAACCAATGCAAGCCCTCCGCTGTGCAAAAAATAAGCCGAGCCGCAGCTTTCAGAGGCGCCGCTCGGCACATATATCTGCCGCTGGACGTTGATTTAGCGGCAAGATGTCGAATTGAGGACATTATATTCGTGCTCCCGGGCAAAGTCAAGCCGGCTCCTCCAAGGTGCGGAGCGGGCCGGCCTCTCATTTTCCGCCCCTGTAACTCGCAATGGCGGCGCAGATCACGACCATCGCGGCTAATACGGCGACTGCGGCCGCCGTGGCGGAGACCACGGGGATGAGGATGACCAGAAGCAGGACGGCGCCGGTGATGAGCATCACACGCCCTGCGTAGCGCTGGGTCTTGTGCCAGGCCTCGTCGCTCGAGAGCGAATACTTGGTCCGGGCGCCGGAGAGCGAATTTCGCCGGAGCTTGGGCATCAGGTTTCCCACCGCCATGAAGGTAAGCGCGATGACCGCCGCACCCAGTTTAAGCAGGAAGCCCGCGCCATGTCTGCCCGCCTCGCCGGTGCTGTAAACGAAATCGAACGCCATGCCAGTGAACAGCAGGCACATAAGGGCCTGCGTCCACTTCATTATCCGCTCCACTATCTCGGTATTCTGCCCCGGCTGCGCCGCGGTGAAGGAGCGCACCTGCTTCCTCAGCCCCACGCCGAAAAGCAGCCCGAAGTAGCCGATGGCGCCAATGAGGACCGTATCGAACGAAAACCGCCCCGCAAACCTGTCGGCCTCGCCCGAGGCGTTCCAGTGCACCGGCACCGTCTCCGGCATGAACGGCAGACGGAGCAGATAGTACACCAGCGGGAGTCCGCAGAAGATGAGCTCAAGTACGAGCACTTCCCTGTCGCTGAGCTTTCTCATGTCCGAACCTCGCTCTCCCCGCGTTTTCTCCCGGTCAGACCGCTCAGGAATGCCAGGGCATCCTCGAGGACGCTGGTGTTGAGCTCATAATAGATGTTCTTCCCCATCCGCTCATCGCGCACCAGCCCGGCCTCACGCAGAACCGAAAGATGGCGCGACACCGCCGCGTTCGACACCGGAAAGTTCGCCGAGATCTCCCCCGCCGTCAGCTTTCCGCTCCGCAGCAGCTCCAATATCTCCCGCCGTGTCGGGTCAGCCAGTGCCCGCATCGTCTCCTGCAAGCCCATGATAGCACCTCATTTAACAACTCGGTTAAATGTATTTTACCATGACTCCCCCGCCACGTCAACGGCGGCGGGCAAAGTAAAACGGGGCAGGCCGGGCCTGTCCCGTTGATTTATCCCAGATCTTTGAGTCTCCGGTAGAACGTGGCCCGGCACAGGCCAGTCTGTTCCAGGGCGGAGGAGAAGTCGATCTCCTTGTTCCGCCACTTAGCCACCACCTGCTCGAAGTTCTCAGGCAGCGGCAGAGCCGGCCGGCCGAAGGGTACGCCGCGCGCCTTTGCGGCCGCTATGCCCTCCGCCTGGCGCTGGCGGATGTTCTCGCGCTCGTTCTCCGCAACGAAGGACAGGATCTGGAGCACCAGGTCCGCGATGAACGTGCCCATCAGGTCCTTGCCGCTGCGGGTGTCGAGAAGGGGCATGTCCAGGACTACTATGTCCACGCCTTTCTCCTTTGTCAGCAGCCGCCACTGCTCGAGTATCTCGCCGTAATTGCGGCCCAGGCGGTCTATGCTCTTCACATACAGCAGGTCGTCCCGCTTTAGCCGCCTGAGCATGCGCCGGTATTCCGGCCGCTCAAAGTCCTTGCCCGATTGTTTGTCAACATACAAATTCTGCTCCGGCACCTCGCAGCCGCGCAAGGCGATCAGCTGCCGGTCCTCGTTCTGGTCCGTGCTGGATACGCGGATGTATCCATAGACCTTGCTCATATCTTTCGACCTCCTTCGCTATGCTACTTCCACTGACTCTAGCATACGTCGGAGCCTGGGGAAAATCTTGCCGCGTCGTTTTGTTTTCGGTGCGGCGGAGTTTTGCTATTTCAGTGCGTTGAAATACCGCTCAATGTCCTCCCGGCGCGCGCGGCTTGTGCCCTGTATCATCGTATCCGAGCCTCCGCCCCGGCCGTCGATGGCGGTGTTGATCTCTCTTGACATGGAACGGAGCGGCAAGGTGTGGCTGCCGATGATATACTTATAGTCGCCGTCCGTGCCTGCAAAACCTGCGCAGACCTTGCCTGCAAGCTCAGCGCCCGCATTTACAAGCTCCCGCAGGGTTATCATGTCTATATCGCTCTCGAATATGCAGATGCTGCCCTCCGTGGGGCGGAGAGCGGCGGATTTGAGCTGCAAGAGCTCCCGCTTGAGCTTTGTCAGCTCTGCACGGCGCTCTTCCTGCTCGGCCATTACCCTGGCCACGGCTGCGCCTGTCTCAAGCCGCTTGGCAGAGAGCGCGGCGGAGACGGCGGCATTGTTCTCGTGCAGGGCGTCATAGTCGAGCATGGCGGCTTCGCCGCAGAGCAGGGTGAGCCGCGTTCCGCCGCGGTGACGCATGCTGTCGATTATCTTCAGCAGCCCCACTTCGCCCGTTCGCGAAACGTGCGGTGCACAGCAGGCACAGCGGTCCACGCCCTCGATCTCAACTATGCGCACCTGGCCCGTCAGCTCCTTCTTGCTGCGGTAGTCCATCGCGGCAAGCTCGCCCGGCGTGGGCAGGAGCGAGCGCACGGGTACGTTGCGCCATATGGCCCGGTTTGCCTCGAGCTCGGCACGGGACAGGTCCTCGCGCGTCAGCTCGCCCGAGAAGTCTATGGTTATAGCCTCCTCGCCCATGTGAAAACCCACGTTGTCATAGCCGAAAAGCCGGTGCACCGTGCCTGAGAGGATGTGCTCTCCGGAGTGCCCCTGCATCCTTGCAAAACGGAGCGGCCAGTTTATTCTGCCCTCCACCAGCGCACCGGGCTCCAGCGGCGCAGGTGTAAGGTGCACGATATCCTCGCCATCTTCACGCAGGCCCAGCAGCTTCATATCTGAGAGCACGCCCTCGTCGGCCTCCTGGCCGCCGCCGCCGGGGAAGAACGCACTGCGGTCCATGCGCACCGCCCAGGCTCCGTCCTCTCTTTCACAAGACGTGACATGCGCCGTGAAACGGCTCAGATGCCCGTCTGAGTAATACAGTTTTTCAGTCAATATAACCACCTCTTACCCCATGATAATAGCACATTTCCACATGCGCGGCAAGCGGGGGCTTGCTTGACGGGAGAGACGCGGTATTATATAATGAATGGAATCGAAACCGGGAGGGATAACACTGAGGATACTCTTTCTTATAAACTTCGCGGGAAAGGCCGGGACGGAGAAATACGTCGAGAACCTCGTGCGCATCTTCTCAGCCGCAGGCAACGAGTGCCACTTCGCCTACAACGTCGCGGGCGAGCTCTCGGAGAAGATGGCAGAGCGCGGTGTGCCCTGTTTGCAGCTCGACCTCGCGGGCTCGCCCCTGGCGGCGGCCAAGGTGCTCGCGGGCTACTGCCGGGAGCACAAGATCGAGGTCATCCACGCCCAGTACCCGCGCGAGAATATCATTGCCCTGCTCTCTCTCAGGCACTACGCAGAGCCCCGGGTGGTGTACACGAACCACCTCACCATCCGCAGCGGCTTCAAGTGGCGCGTGCTCAACCGCATCTTCACCCCGCGTGACCACAGGATAATAGCCGTCTGCCGCGAGGGGCGGGACATCATGGTCCAAAACGGCGTCTGTCCGGAGCGCATCGAGGTAATATACAACGGCGTGGAGCCGGAGAAGTACCCCGTGCGCGACATGTCCGTCCGTCCGGAGCTCGGAATAGGCGAGGGCGAATTCATGCTCTCCATCCTCGCGCGCTATGCGCCGGAAAAGGGGCTCTTTTTCCTGCTCGACGCCCTTTCGGAGCTCAAAAAGCTCACGGACAGGCCCTTCCGCTGCGTCATCTGCGGCGACGGCGAGCAATTCGACGCCGTCAAGCAGAAGGCGGCGGAGCTCGGGCTCGGCGATATCGTGGTCCAGACCGGCTATCGGAACGACGCGAACCGCATCCTCCGAGCGTCCGACCTCTACCTCAACACCAGCAGCTGCAACGAGGCGATGAGCTTCGCCATACTCGAGGCCATGAACTGCGCTCTGCCCCTGGTCGTGACCGACGTCGGCGGCAACCGCGACCTCGCGGAGACGAACATTCGCTGCGGTTTTGTCGTCAAATACGGCGACGTGACGGGCTTTGCCGGGGCCATCCACCGGCTCATGGAGGACGAGGCGCTCTACCGTCAGTTCTCGGCGGACGCCCTGCGCAAGATCTCCGAGGAATTCGACCTCGAGAAGCTGGCCTGGGACGTCTACCGCGCATATCAATAAACATTTTGGAGGCACATCATGATCGACGAAAAAGGCAGACTCTTCGGCAAGGTGAACATCGTTGACCTGCTCATAGTCATAATCATCCTCGCCGCGGCGGCTTTCCTCGGCTACAAGCTGCTCGGTCCCCAGAGCACCGCCGCCAACACCCAGAAGGTCCTCGTCACGCTCTACTGCGAGGAGACCCCGAACTACGTCGCAGACCAGCTCGAAGAGGGCGCCGAGGTCTGGGACAGCGAGAACAACGTCACCATCGGCTATCTCAAGGATTGGCGCACCGGTGACAGCAAGAGCGCCGTCACCGACGTCACCGGCAAGGTCGTGGAGATAACCCGCGAGGACTACTGCTCCGTCACGCTCAACTGCGAGGGCGAGGGCGTTGTCGGCACGCACGGCGTCACCATCGGCGGCACGCTCTACGGCGCGGGCCAGTCCATGAGCGTGTATTTCAACGACTGCAAGCTCTTCCTGCGCGTTCAGAGCATCGAGGTCATTGAGTGATAACGGACCGAGTGCCTGAAAGCGAGGTGGTCTGCTTTGCTCGGTAACAGCATACTCGGGCGGCTGTACGGCTGGTGGCTGTACAGCGCCATATTCCGCATCCTGCGCGGCATTTACCGCCCCTTCAGCCGGGCGTTTCCGCACAGCGCGGTGGTGCGCTTTCTCCGGCGCAGCCCCAAGGTCGAGGTATGGTACAGGGCCAGCCTCTTTACAAGGATAGTTGACGCGGTATGGAATTTCCTGCTGCGGGTGTTCGGAGCCGTTTTCCGGTATCTGCGCCCGGCGGCGGCGACAAGCCTCATCGTCCGGCTCGTGTCGGGATCGAGGCTGCTGCGCTTTGACGTCATCCTCGGCGGCTTCGTCTTTGTCATGTTCATAACGCCGCACGCGATGTGGTCGAACTCCTACGCCGTGCTCGCGGCGGTGGGCCTCTTCGGGCTGTGGTTCCTCATGTCCGCAGCGGGTTCCAGGGAGAAGGTCTATCCCAAGGCGCTGGGTCTCCCCTTCCTGCTCTTCCTCATGGCCTGCGTGGGCAGTCTGATGTTCACCAGCGCGTTCAGCGACAGCGTGAGGATACTTCTCTTCTTCATCGCCGCCTTCCTGCTCACCTTTGTCATCATGTCCGATACCACGGACGAGCGGCGGCTCGTTTCGCTCATGGGCTGGATATACGCCGCGGTCATACTCACGGCGCTCTACGCCATTGCGCAGAGGTTCATGGGCGTCGAGGTCAGCGCCTCGTACACGGACCTCGACCTGAACGCCGGCGTCCCCGGGCGTGTCTATTCCACACTGGACAACCCCAACAACTACGCCGAGTTCCTAGTGCTCTTTACGCCGCTGTGCGTCTCCTTTGCGATGAACCGCAAGAACCCGACGCTGCGCTTTGTGCTCTGCTGCTGCATAGTGTTCCCGCTCGTCGCCATCGTGATGACCTACTCGCGCTCGAGCTGGCTCTCGCTGGCCGTTGCGGCGGTGATATTCGTCTACTACGTGGACAAGCGGCTCATCCCCATAGGCTTTGTGGCGATACCGCTCATCATCCCCTTCCTGCCGGACAGCATCATCACGCGCTTTTCCACCATCTTCAACTCTCACGACAGCTCGGCGAGCCACCGCATCCGCACCTGGCAGAGCCTGCTGCCCATGCTGCGTGATCACGGCTTCACCGGCATCGGCATGGGCCCTACGACTTTTGCCGACCTCTACCCCAGCTATGCGCTCACCGGCGCAACCAAGGGCGTCTATCACACGCAGATGCTGTACATGGAACTCTTTATCGAGACCGGCGCCCTGGGCTTTGTGTCGTTCATGTGGATGATGCTCCGCAACATCAAGGACGCCGCCTTCAGCATCTTCCGCGCCTCCGGGCGTGAGGCTCGGGGTGCGCTTGTTGCCTGCGTCGCCGCCTTCATCGGCATCGCCGTGGCCTCCATCTTCGAGTATATCTGGTTTTATCCGCGCGTGCTGTTCGCGTATTTCATCCTTCTCGGCGTGTGCCTAGCCTGCATCCGCATGGGCCGGGAAAAGCGGGAGGTATCCTCCGTTGACAGGAAATAAGAAACTCATATACGCCGCGCTCTTTGCGGCGCTCTGCTGCGTCATCACCATGTACCCCAAGTTCCCCACGCTCTTCGGCTATATCCACGCCGGAGACGCGCTGGTGCTGCTGGCCGCCTATGTGCTCGGACCGCTCTGGGGCTCGCTGGCGGCGGCGCTCGGCTCCAGCCTTGCCGACCTCATGGCCGGCTATGTGCAGTATTTCCCGGGCACCTTTGTGATAAAGGCCGTCATGGCCCTGCTCGCCGGGGCGCTGCTGCGCCGCTTCGGGGCCAAGAGGCCCGTCGTCACATCCGTGCTCGCGGGTCTCGCCGCCGAGTGCATCATGGTGCTGGGCTACCTCGCCTATGAGGGCGCGCTGCTCGGCTACGGCTGGGCCGCTGCGGGCAGTGTGCCGACGAACATAGTCCAGGGCGTTTTCGGTGCCGCAGCCTCCTCCGCACTCTTCGCCGCGCTCATAAAGACCCCTTACGCCCGCCGCGAGCTGAATCTCAACTTTGACCGGGACCCCGACAAGCGCTGACAGCGCCTGATCACGCCGAAAAGAGGTGAAACCCATGCCGAGCAAGACCATCCTCCGCGAAAAACTCAACGAGTCCATCTCCTCCGTCCTGCCCATCGCGCTCATAGTGGCCGTCATGTGCCTGAGCTTTGTGCCGGTGACGACGGACTTGATGCTGGCCTTTGTCCTGGGCACCATCATGCTCATCGTCGGCATGGGCCTCTTCACCCTCGGCGCCGAGGCGTCCATGACGCAGATCGGCAACCACACCGGCGCACGCATGACCAAGACCCGCAGGCTCTGGCTCATTCTGGCGCTCAGCTTCATCCTCGGCGTCGCGATAACCGTTGCGGAACCTGACCTGCAGGTCCTCGCCTCCAACGTGCCGCACATAAACACGGCGGTGCTGATCATCACCGTCTCCGTCGGCGTGGGGCTCTTCCTCGTCGTCTGCATGCTGCGCATCCTGCTCGGCATCCAGCTCCGCTGGGTGCTGCTCGGCTGCTACATAGTCGTCTTTGCCCTCGCCGCGCTCTCGGACGCGGGCTTTCTCAGCGTCGCTTTCGACTCCGGCGGCGTCACGACCGGGCCGATGACCGTGCCTTTCATTATGGCGCTCGGCGTCGGCGTGGCCTCCATACGCAGCGACAAAAACGCCGAGGCCGACAGCTTCGGCCTTGTGGCGCTCTGCTCTATCGGGCCCATACTCGCCGTGATGATACTCGGCTTTTTCTACGAGATGGAGGACGGCACCGTCGCCGCCAGCGTGATACACAGCTATGCCGACACGGTCGAGCTCGGCGGCGGATACCTGCACGCCATCCCCGAATACATGGGCGAGGTGGCGCTAGCGCTTGCGCCCATCGTGGGCTTTTTCCTGCTCTTTCAGGTGTTCGCGCTGCATCTGCGGCGGATACCCTTCCTCAAGATAATAATCGGCCTCGTCTACACCTATGTCGGACTCGTGCTGTTCCTCGTGGGCGTGAACGTGGGCTTCTCCTCTCTGGGCACGATCCTCGGCGCTCAGCTTGCTATACAGACGCCCTGGCTGCTCGTGCCCATAGCCATGGTCATGGGCTGGTTCATAATCTCCGCCGAGCCCGCGGTGCACGTGCTCAACAAGCAGGTGGAGGAGATAAGCGCCGGCGCCGTGTCCGAAAAGGCCATGGGCCTGAGCCTCTCGATAGCCATCGCGCTGGCGACCGGACTTGCCATGGTGCGGGTGCTGACTGGCATCTCGATACTCTGGTTCGTCGTCCCCGGCTATGTCATAGCGCTTGCCATGAGCTTTTTCGTGCCGCCCATCTTCACCGCCATCGCCTTTGACTCCGGCGGCGTGGCCTCCGGCCCGATGACCGCAACCTTCATGCTGCCCTTCGCCATGGGCGCTTGTGAGGCCGTGTGCGGGAACGTCATAACCGACGCCTTCGGGCTGGTCTCGCTCGTCGCCATGATGCCGCTCATCACGGTGCAGGTCATGGGCGCGGTGTACGTGGTGCGCTCTAAGAAGACCAAAGAGACCTTCGACGCGACGCAGCTTGCGGACACCGACATCATCGAGCTCTGGGAGGTGGCGTCATGATAATGGACTTTGTGGTCGCCATCGTGGACCGCTCCCGGGCGGAGGACATGCTGGAGGTCTACCGCAGCCACGGCCTGCCCATAGTGCTCACCATGCTCGGCAACGGCACTGCCACCTCGGAGCACCTGAGCCTCTACGGGCTCGAGGCCACGGAGAAGGCGCTGGTCGCCTCCGTCGCCTGCGGGGACATGACCCGCCAGCTCATAAAAAGCGCCAAACGGCGGCTTTTCATCGACATCCCCGGCAACGGCATCATGCTCGCCGTGCCTATAAAAAGCGTGGGAGGAGGACGCACCTTGGCATTTCTCACAGGAAACAGCGCACCTGACGGCGCCGTGCCGGAGCTGAGCTTTGAGCACGAGCTGATAATGGTAATAATCAATGAGGGGCATACGGACACGGTCATGGACGCAGCGCGCTCCGCCGGAGCCGCAGGCGGCACGGTGCTCCACGCCAAGGGCACCGGCGCTAAGCAGGCCGAGCGCTTCCTCGGCGTCTCGATCGCTGAGGAAAAGGAGCTCATCATCATCGTCTCCAAGGCCTCGGAGAAGGCGGCCATCATGAAGGCCATCGCCGAAAACTGCGGTCCCGGCACGCCGTCCGGAGCCATCTCCTTCTCTCTGCCCATCTCCGCCGTCGCCGGACTGCGTGTGCTCGAGGACGACTGAAGGGAGGTCATAGCATGAGACAATGCATGGACGCCGACAACCTGCACCGTCGGCTCAGGAAAATCATCGGGCAGGTCCAGGCCATTGACCGGATGGTCGACGAGGACGTGCCCTGCGAGGACATACTCGCCCAGATAAACGCTGCGAAGTCCGCCCTGCACCGCGTCGGGCAGGTCGTGCTCGAGGGCCACATCAAGCACTGCGTGCGCGACGGCATAGAGCACGGCGACGCCGACAAGACCATCGAGAGCTTCACAAAGGCCGTCGAGCGCTTCTCAAATATGGGCTGACCCCCTCCCCCGCCCTTGACATCAGGGGCGGGTCGGTCTATATTATACCTATACCCCCATAGGTATATGAAAGGCGGATGTTTATGGAGAAGCTGGAGGCCCTGCTCGAGTGGGGCGGAGTAAAAAAGGACGTCATTTGCCTGGTTTTTGGCGGCGTTTCCCTGCTTGTCAGCATCTTCGGGCTGGCTCCCGGCCTGCCCTTTGACCCGGCCTGGGTGGCCGTCATACTCTGCGGCGTTCCGATAATCCTCGAGGCCATCATCGGGCTCGTCACCGCCTTTGACATCAAGGCCGACGTGCTGGTCTCCATGGCGCTCATCGCCTCGGTCATCATCGGCGAGGACTTCGCCGCGGGCGAAGTGGCTTTTATCATGCAGCTCGGCTCCCTGCTCGAGGACCTGACCGTCGCCAGAGCCCGCGCGGGCATTGAAAAGCTCGTGCAGCTCACGCCTCAGACCGCGAGGCGTATCTCCGGCGGCGCCGAGGAGGTCATACCCGCCGAAAACGTCCGCGTCGGGGACGTTCTGCGCGTCCTGCCCGGGGAGACGATACCGGTAGACGGCGTTATCCTCACGGGCGTGACCTCGGTGAATCAGGCCGTCATGACCGGCGAGAGCCTGCCCGTGGACAAGGGCCCGGGCGACGAGGTCTCCAGCGGCACGGTGAACCAGTTCGGCTCCTTTGACATGCGGGCGGCCAAGGTCGGCGAGGACAGCTCCATCCAGCGCATGATCCGCCTCGTGCAGTCCGCCGACGCGGGCAAGGCTAAGATCGTCGGCCTCGCCGACCGCTGGGCGACGTGGATAGTCGTGACCGCGCTGGTCGCCGCCGCCGGCACCTGGGCCGTCACGGGCGAGATAATCCGCGCGGTGACGATACTCGTCGTATTCTGCCCCTGCGCCCTCGTCCTGGCGACGCCGACGGCAATCATGGCGGCCATAGGCAACGCGACGAAGCACGGTTTCCTCGTCCGCGAGGGCGACGCCCTCGAGCGGCTGGCGACTGTGAGGCGGGTCTGCTTTGACAAGACCGGCACGCTCACGACGGGGCATCCCCGTGTCGCCGCCGTGCGGAGCTTTGACGAGGGGCTGGGCGAGGCCAAGCTCTACGCCCTTGCGGCAAGCGTGGAGGCACGCAGCGAGCACCCTCTGGGCAAGGCGGTTGTCTCAGGCTGGCGCGAGGCAGGCGGTGAGCTTGCCGAGGCCGAGGACTTTGCCATGCTCCCAGGACGGGGCGTGAGTGCGCTTGTCGGCGGACGGAGGGTCCTGGCGGGCAATATCGAGCTGCTCGCCTCCGAGGGCGCGGCTCCCGGGGCAGAGATGCTCTCGGCGGCGGAAGAATACCGCGAGCGAGGCTGCACGGTCATCTACATAGCCGTCTCCGGCGCGGCGGCGGGCTTCATCGCGCTCTCGGACACGCTGCGCCCCGGCGTGGCGGACACGATAAGCGCCGTGCGCGAGGCGGGGGCCGAACCTGTACTGCTCACCGGCGACCACAAGAACGCCGCCGAGACGATAGCGCGCGAGCTGGGCATCACCGAGTACGAGTACGAGTGCCTGCCTCAGGACAAACTGGCCTGGATAGACGCCTCCCAGCGCGCGGGCGCGCCCGTCTGCATGATAGGCGATGGGATAAACGACGCCCCGGCGCTCAAGATGGCCTGCACGGGCATAGCCATGGGCGGCGTGGGCAGCGACATCGCCATCGACGCCGCTGACATCGCGCTGGTGAACGACGAGATAGGCGAGCTGCCGCATCTCCTGCGCCTCTCGCGGCGGATGATGGGGACGATAAAGCTAAACCTCACCTTCTCGATGACGCTCAACTTTGTGGCCATCGTGCTGGCGATGACGGGCATACTCGACCCCGTGGTAGGAGCACTGGTTCACAACGCGGGCTCGGTGCTTGTCATAATCAACTCCGCCTTCCTTCTCCGCTGGCGGGGACGGGAGAGATGAAAACCGGCGCCGCCTCCAAACAAAATGGGGGCGGCGCCGATGGTTTTATTCCACATCACCACACTCTTCAAGGCGGCCCTTGAGGGCCTGACGGAGCGCAGTCAGCGCCAGAGCGGCGCAGCGCAGCAGATTCGGAGCCGGAGTCTCGTCGCCGCATATGAGAGCACAGACGTCCTCCGGCCGGAGCAGCACAGTCTTGATGACCGGCATGTCCTGCACCAGCTCCAGCAGGGCGCAGGCGCAGGCGTGCAGCTCCGCCGGGGCGTCCTTCTGGCAGATGTAGCCTGTCTTGTTGTACGTCCGCCGCCGGGTCACGATGCCGATGGCTATGACGTCGCCGGTCTCCGGGTCCGAGGCTGTTCCGGCGCTCACTGCGTCGGCGGGCATGGGATATTTCTCCCGCAGCGCGGCGTATTCCTCAACTTTCACTTTCTGTTCTCCTAGAATATTCGTCGCAGTA